>CAYJIQ010000074.1:0-4093 GCA_964370275.1 uncultured Christensenellaceae bacterium | reverse complement strand
GTTGTGTACCTTGGAGATGAAGGCGAAAGAGTTTCAACTCCGTTTATAGGCGAACCACTTGTTCCGCTTGCGGGTCTGGGTTCACCGGACGAAAACGAAGGTAACGACGATAAAATCCTTGAACAAAACGAAGAAGTCGACTCGTCAGAAACTTACCCGATGTTTCTTGCAAACATAGAAAAGATTAACTGATACTGGCAAACTATAAAATCGAAAGGAGAAGGTGTGCATGAAAACAAAAGGCAATATAGCAAATATACTGTTTGTGCTTGTCATGTTTAGTGTATATACAATTTGCGCACTTTTTCTATCTGTAATTGGCGCAAACGTATATGAAAACAATGCAACAGATTCCGAGGAGAGCTACAACAACCGAACGTCTATCCTCTACCTTACCGAAAAAATCCGTCAAAACGATAATTCGGACGGCATTAGCGTACGCGAATACAACGGCACCCAAATTCTTGTACTTCACAAGACATACGACGAAGATAAATACGAATCGCTGATATATGTTGAAGATGGATTTCTTTGTGAAACACTCGTACCTGAAGGATTTGAACTTATCCGAGGCCTTGGACAAAAAATCATGCCGATAACGAGCATAGGATTTGACATGTCCACTTCACAGTTGCTGGAGCTTGACGTAGTTGATGCGTCGGGAACGGCTCATTCAACAATGCTCTACCTCGAGTGTACTTACGATATAAATCGAACGGTTGAGGAGGTGTCGTCATGAAAATAAAACGACCTAACTCCAGATACTTTATGCTTGAGCTTATAATAAACAGCCTCTTCTTTATACTGGCAGCTGCAGTTTGTCTTAATCTGTTTGCATACGGCTTTTCGCAGAGTGACGAAAGCAGAGATCTTTCTCAGGCAAGCATGAAAGCGCAACAGGCGGCAGAGGTAATAAAAGCAACAGGCGACGACAAACAAACCATGGCTGAGTTGCTCGGTGGAACGATAACGGCTGATGGTTGTGTGGTAACTTACAACAACGATTGGCAAGTCGAGCAAGAGGGCGAATTTCTATTAAACATAGCGACAACTGTTGATGAACTTGATATTTTGCGGGCACAAATCAGTGTCTCATCTCAAGATGGACAAATATTTGAACTCGATGTGGTCAGATTTGTCGGCGATTATAAGGAGGGCTGATATGAATAGTGTTGCGGGGCGTTCCCCGATAAGCATAGGAATTATTTCCCTCATTACAGTATTCTCTGTTGTTATGCTTACCTCATTTGCAGTACTTATTATTACAGGAGCACAGACGGACTCAAGGCTGGCAGATCTTGCAGCAGAATCCGTAACAGAATACTACATAGCAGACGCAATTGCCGAAGAGAACAGACAGAAAGTCTATGAAATCTGGCAATCCTCAGATGCACAGACACTTGAGACATCGCTTACAGCAGCAGGTTTTGAGATAATAACAGACGAACCTGAAGAAGAGGCAACTCCCCAAGACGCTGAGACCGAACAACCGTCCGATGAGCTTGAACAAGCAACAGCGGAAGAGACCGAGCAGTCTCCGCTCATTGTAGGCTACTCAGTGCCTATTAACGATATAAAAAACCTCGTTGTCCAACTTGAATTGCCAACAGATAAACAGGACTCAATGAAAAAGCTAAGCTGGAAAGCTACACCAATTATATAATAGCAAAGGAATAAAAAGAATGGATATTCAAGCATTATTAAAAGACATGGTAGATAGAGAAGCTGCCGATATATTCGTTATAAGCGGGCGCCCGATAGGCTACAAATCTCACCATAAGATAGAAAATTATACAGGCGAGAGACTTCTGCCCGCGCAAACAGAAAAGCTTGTGCTTGCAATGTATGCGATGGCAGGCAGAGATCCTGAAATTTTAAAGGAAAGAGGAGACGACGACTTTTCCTTTGCGGTGAGAGGTGTCTCCAGATTCCGTGTAAACGCTTATAAGCAGCGCGGTTCTCTTGCGATGGTTATTCGTGTTGTTCCGTTTTCCCTTCCCGACCCAACAACCCTAAGAATTCCGGCAGGAGTGCTCGACCTTGCCGACAAACAGCGCGGACTTGTACTTGTAACCGGTTCTTCAGGAAGTGGTAAGACGACAACACTAACATGTATTTTAGAAGAAATTAACGAAAGAAGAGACGCGCACATCGTCACACTTGAAGATCCCATCGAATATCTTCACGCACACAAAAAGAGCATCTTCTCGCAGCGTGAAATTTCGCTCGATACCGAAAGCTACCCCGTAGCTCTTCGCTCTGCACTAAGGCAAAGTCCGGACGTTATACTTATAGGTGAGCTTCGTGACCCGGAGTCCATAGGAATAGCCCTGACAGCCGCAGAGACGGGCCACCTCGTATTTTCGTCGCTTCATACCTTGGGCGCGGCAAACACCATAGACAGACTCGTAGACACCTTCCCCGCAGGGCAGCAAAGCCAAGTTAGGATGCAGCTCTCGATGGCACTGCAAACGGTTGTATGCCAACAGCTCGTTCCCTCGACCAAAGGCGGAGTCGTTCCGGTGTTTGAAATCATGCACTGCAACAGTGCAATACGGACACTAATAAGAGACGGGCGCACACATCAAATTAACTCGATTATACAGGCTTCCTCGTCTGAAGGCATGGTCGGCATGGACATGAGCCTCGCAAACCTCGTAAACGAAGGTTTGGTGGACAAAAACGACGCTGTAGCATACAGTTTATCGCCGGAGCTTCTCGAAAGAAGACTCGGAATGAAGAAAAAATAGATAAATTTAAAGGGCGTGCCGCAAAATTGCGTACGCCCTTTTTTGTTTGCATTTTTGTGCTTATGGATTAAGGAAGTTCACTTCCGCCATCATAACCAATTCATCATCCTGCATGTAGTATCTGAAAATAGTGTAGTATGAATTTTTACCGGCATATTTAAAATACTCATCCATAGGAACTTGCTTGTATCCGTTAACTGCGTCAACCAAAATAATAACATCCTCAGCTTCCTCAGTGGTAAGCTCGTATCCGCTTCTGTTTTCCGGCTGATAAGTAAATCTATCCTTAGAATCCGCTACCGTTTCGTCTTCAGCATAAAGTGTAAGTTGCGTTGTATATGTATCATCTTCAAAGCTCATCGATGCGACACTAGCGGCAAACTCCGTAATCCCTGGTCTCGATTTTACCTCTTCAATAAGAGCAAGGTAGTCTACATCATCGCCGACTTCTTCTTCTACAGCTTGCGGTACGCCGGCTACCATAGTGTGCGCCGCATCCAGAGACCCTGCAAATTCGTGGTAGAACAGTACCCCCACTTCCTGCCCTTCTTGTGCAGACGCTACTGATGAGTTGTCATCAAGTAATACCAAATCGGTCGAAAGAGACTCCGCAATCAAGCCACCCTTTTCGTCTAGAACTTTAACAGTATCTCCGTTTTTAATAGTCCCCGACTCAATCGTCCCCATAACAAACGGTCCGCGCGATGCAATATCTATTACCTCGTCAACAATAATTGTAAACTCGCTAACTTCTTCGGCCTGCGCACCTTCTGAATCAGAGACTGCCTCTTGATCCGCTTCGTCTTGCTGCAAATCCTCCACCTGCGGCTCCTGCGACTCCTGTGCAGTCGCCTCTGCACTTGGCATGACCTCGGATGTCTGTGGTGTCGCACAAGCTATAAGCGAAAACATAGCGAGTGTAGCAATCAACATAATTGCAATCGTTCTCATTAATACTTTCTTCATTTCTATTCCTTCTCTATATCTATTGCTGTTTCATGCAATTTGAGTTATATTTCAAATCGTTTACAGCTTCACCTATTATATCAGCCTAACCTGTTTTTTTCAAGAATTATATTTTAATGCGGTAGTTCGCATTTTCTTTGGAACTACATTAACAAATGAGTCGACATTTTATCCTATTTATCGATTATTTTCGGTCATCATAAAAAAAATATACTTTTTTATAAAATAACCATTGACAAAGTCTCAATTTTGCGGTATATTAATATGCGTCGCCGGTAATTAGGTGGACGGTCTGCATGGCGGGGTGTAGCGCAGTTTGGTAGCGCACATGGTTTGGGACCATGGGGCCGGAGGTTCGAATCCTCTCACCCCGACCA
>CAYJIQ010000073.1:6323-8620 GCA_964370275.1 uncultured Christensenellaceae bacterium | reverse complement strand
GCAAAACATGTCTGCACTCGCCGTCGCATAAAACGCGGGCAGTTCGACAACCATGTCAGCTCCCCCTTCGAGCGCACACATAGCCCTAGTCCACTTGTCAAAAATTGTCGGAGTGCATCTTTGCGAAAAATTTCCGCTCATCACAGCAATTACATGTTCGTATGACTTCTTTGTCTTTTCTATATGATATAAATGTCCGTCGTGCATCGGGTTGTATTCGCTTATTACTACGGCTGTGCTCATAAATTTCTCCCAATTTTTTAATTTATCTTCTTTACAAGTCTTTATGTTAAGGTTATAATAACATGTACGGGGAAACCCACGCAAGTTATACACATAATTATACGCCGATTTTCTTTTCATGGAAAGGTTTTTTTCGGTGACAATTTTAGAGAGGTAAATATCATGGGATTGATCGACAAAATTAAAAGCCAGGCAAAGATTAAGAAGATGCACATCGTCTTGCCTGAAGGTAGCGAACCCAGAACGGTAGCTGCTGCGGAAATCATCGCTAATGAGGGAATTGCAAAGCTGACCCTCGTAGGAAACAAAGAGGAGATAGAAAAAGCACTCGAAGGCAAACAGCTAAGGGATGTCAGCATTGTTCAGCCCGACCTTGACCCGAAATACTCTGAATATGTCGAATATTTCTGTGAGCTGCGCAAAGCTAAGGGTGTAACAATCGAACAGTCGCAAAAGACGATGAGCGACCCAATGTACTTTGCTACAATGATGATTAAAAAAGGCGATGCCGACGGACTTGTCGCAGGTGCAATCAACTCAACGGGTAACACTATAAGACCCGCACTTCAAATCATTAAAACATCACCCGGCATAAAGAGCGTATCATCAAGTTTCATAATGGAAATGCCCGTAGGAAGCAAATACGGACAAGACGGTATTATGGTATTTGGAGATTGCGCTATTATTATAAATCCGAGCGCCGAAGAGCTGGCAGGAATCGCAATTTCATGTGCACAGACGGCAAAGGCAATAGCGGGCATAGACCCAAAAGTCGCAATGCTCAGTTTCTCAACAAAAGGCAGCGCAAAGCACGACATGGTCGAAAAAGTTTCTCAGGCGACAGCACTCGTAAAAGAACTTGCTCCCGACCTCAGCGTAGATGGCGAACTGCAAGCGGATGCGGCACTTGTTGAAGCAGTAGGACAACTTAAATCGCCCGGAAGCAATGTTGCGGGCAATGCCAATGTACTCGTTTTCCCCGACCTAAACGCCGGAAACATAGGATACAAATTGGTTCAAAGACTCGCAGGCGCAGAGGCAATAGGTCCCATCTGCCAAGGTCTTGCAGCTCCCGTAAACGACCTTTCAAGAGGTTGCAGTATAGAAGATATCGTAAGCGTAGTAGCAATAACGGCCGTGCAGGCCCAGGCAAAATAAACGGAGGATAAAATGAAAAACGTACTGGTTATAAACGCAGGTAGCTCGTCACTCAAATACCAACTTATCGACATGATCTCAAACGCTGTCGTATCCAAGGGTATTGTAGAACGCATCGGAATGGAAGGCAGCATACTTACCCAAAAAATCAGAAACGAAAAGGCTGTCATCAAACAGCGCATGGACAACCATTTAACGGCTATCCAAGCTGTTCTTGCGGCTCTCGTAAACCCTGTTCACGGCGGACTTAAAGACCTTAGCGGAATCGTTGCTGTCGGACACAGAGTTGTTCACGGAGGCGAAAAATTCTCGGGAAGCGTACTCATCGACGACGCTGTCTTGCAGGTGCTAAAGGACAATGTTGAGCTTGCACCGCTTCACAATCCCGCAAACATTATGTGTATCGAAGCTTGCAAAAGAATAATGCCGGGCATTCCCAATGTCGGCGTATTCGACACCGCTTTTCACCAAACAATGCCTGCGCACGCATACCTTTACGGCATCCCCTACGAAGCATATAAGACTCACAAAGTCAGAAGGTACGGCTTCCACGGAACTTCGCACAAATATGTTGCAAACAGAGCCGCACAAATCGTAAGCAAGGATATCACAGACCTTAAAATCATCACCTGCCACCTCGGAAACGGTTCGAGTGTTGCGGCTGTCGATCGTGGCGAAAGTATTGACACATCAATGGGCTTTACTCCCCTTGAAGGTCTTGTAATGGGAACCAGAAGCGGAGACCTCGACCCCGCTATCATCACATATTTGATGGAAAAAACTCACAAGACTGCAGAAGAAGTTATCTCCTACCTCAACAAAAAATCAGGTGTTGATGGTCTTTCGGGCGTTTCAAGTGACTTCCGCGACCTTTGGGATGCGGCAGACGCAGGAAA
>CAYJIQ010000073.1:0-6313 GCA_964370275.1 uncultured Christensenellaceae bacterium | reverse complement strand
GTTGCTCTTAATGTCTTCATCTATCGCCTAAAGAAATACATCGGTGCGTACGCTGCTGCAATGGGCGGCGTAGACATCATCGCATTTGCCGGCGGTATCGGCGAAAACGATCACGGTGTTCGTGAAGGTGCCTGCGAAGGTCTCGAATTCCTCGGTGTGAAAATCAATAAAGAAGAAAACATGTTCAGAAGTATGGAAAAAACTTTCTCGACTCCCGATTCAAGGGTTGTCGTAATGGCAGTTCCCACAGACGAAGAGATGATGATCGCAAAGGATACTTACGAACTCATTTCCGCAAAGAAAAAGCCTGCTAAGCAAGAACCCGCTCAGCAGTAGTAACAATCAGTTTTAATCAGGACTCACTTTAGTTTAGGTGAGTCCTCAGCCTGTCAAAAAGCTAAAACAGGCCGGAGAGCGTCAAGAAAGTCTGCAAGCCGAGGCGCAAGGTTTTGCATCCCGGGAAGCTTATCTATAGTAAGTGACCGAAAATGCAAAACCCTGCAACAAAGGAAGCAAAAAATCCCCAATTTTTAGAGGAATTTTGCGTTTGCGGGCTTTATTGACGCTCTATTGAAATAAATCAATATACAACAATTACAGTGCAGGCGGAAAAATGATGGATAAGATTAAAAAAGTTTATATAGAAGCAACTTCTAAATGCAACCTCTCTTGTCCCATGTGTTCAAGAAATTATTGGGAAGACGAAACGCCCGAGCACATGGATTTTCAACTGTATAAAACAGCCATAGACGAAATTTCTAAAATGGACGAAGTTCACACTGTGTTTTTTGGTGGCATTGGCGAGCCTCTTTGCCACCCTAACATAATAGAGATGATAAAGCTTGCAAAGTCCACTCAAAAAAGAGTAGAGCTAATTTCAAACGGTTCACTTCTGGACGAAAATATGTGCATTCAAATCATGGATGCACAGCTCGACATGATTTGGGTTTCTATAGACAGCGTCGAGGAAGCAACGTTTGAGCAAATCAGACGGGGAGCATCGCACAGCGGAGTAAATACAAACCTCGAGCAGTTTAACTTTGTCAGAGCTAGAAAGAACAGCTGTATAAAACTGGGTATTTCATTTGTACTTATGAAAAGCAACGCGTCCGAGCTTATAAATTTGCCTACTTTTGCCAGGAAAAACGGGGCAAGCGACGTCAAAGTTTCAAACATTATCCCGAACACAACCGAGATACAAAATGAGGCTATGTATGAGCGGACATTAGCACTTGGGCTTAATACCGATGAAAAAAACGATCACGTGAATATCGATCTTCCCCTTTTTGACATGACACCCGAAGTTTCCCTCGCTTCTCTTATGGGCAAACACGCAAACGTCAGCATCATGGGAACTCCGATTGTGCGTAGGTTCAACAATTGCAAATTTATCGATGAGTCAAACGTATTTATTCGCTCCGATGGCGAGGTATGTCCTTGCATGGCGCTTCTTCACACCGCAAAAACAGCTCTTCATGGAAGAACCAGGACGAATTATTACGCATCATTTGGCAACATTTCGGGCAACACCCTTCAAGATATTTGGCGTTCACACAAATATTCAGCATTCAGGGAGAGTGTCTCAAACTTTACTTTTTCTCCATGTACAGTCTGCGGAGCTTGCGAACTTGTAGACGAAAACAAGGAGGACTGCTATTTTAACGAATTTCCAACATGTGGCGCGTGCCTTTGGTCACAAGGTTTTGTGCAATGTCCTTAACCTCTGCGTTCATAGCATAAGTCGACAATTCCATTATAACTTTTTGTAGACTTCAACTTTAGCTTTAGATCTCCTTTTTGCTTGTCGAACAATCTTATACCATCCCCCAAAATAACGGGAATTACAGATAAAACAAACTCATCAATCAGCTCAAGCCTAATTAGTTGCGCTACGACACTAGCCCCGCCGCAAATCCAAATATCTTTACCCTCCTGCGATTTTAAGGTGCCTATAAGTTCGTCAAGCTTAGCGTCGGTAAATGTAATTTCGCCATTATTTTCAAGTTGCCTATGAGTAATTACGTAGCTGTTTTTTCCCGTATACACCCAAAAATCCGGCGATAGCTGCGTAACAATTTGATTGTAGGTGGCATACCCCATAATAACGGTGTCTATACTATCAAAAAATTCATCGTAGCTACCGAGGTTTTGTGGGTCGCTCCCGTCTCCGCATAACCAATCTACTCCACCCGCTTTGTCAGCAATAAATCCGTCGATGCTAAGCGCAATATACGCTATTACTTTTCTCATAATAATACCACCTTTTCTTTCGTTTATTTGATAATAATAGCACAGTGCATTCAGGCTTTCAAGCCGAATTTGACTTAAAGCAGGGATAGTAGTATAATTATACTGAATATTTAAGTGTATTAGAGGACAAATACGTGAAACGCAGAATACTTACATCACTACCGATAGCCATAATGGGAGCTTTGTTCCTCGCATTATTTTGTGCGTCCGAGTTTGTGCTTCCCATCGCAAACACACTTTCAGACGCACTTTACCAACAGCCCGGCCCCACAAATTCGCAAATTATTATAATCGGCATGGACGAAGAAGCTGTGGATGAATACGGCACTATGCCCTGGTCTCGTGATATTTTTGCGCGCGCAATTTCATACCTAAACTCAGACCCGCAAAAAATGCCTGCAGTAATCGGCGTTGATACGCTCTTTACAGGGCAAAGCAGCTCGCCCGAAAACGATACGCTCCTGGCTCAAGTTGCAGGCGAGAACGATAATGTGGTTTTGGCAACTACCGCCACATTTGGAAACAGACTCGTCGAGCTTCCGGACGGTTCATTTTATATGGATAACTTTTTCGCTTATTACTACGAAGAGCCTTATGAACAGCTCGCTCAAGTAACCGAACACGGACATGTAAACGCAATGGCAGACGATGACGGAATCCTTCGCCACGCAATCTGGGAAATTGAACTTCCGGACGGGCGCACAGTCCCCTCATTCCACCAAACAATATATCGCAAATACATGGATTATACGGGCGAACCTTACTCAGCTTCACCACCTACCGATGCAAATAACACGTGGTACCTACCCTTTAGTGCAGGTCCTTTTGGGTTTGATGATGGATTTTCAATAACTCAGCTTGTAAACGGAACTCTCGACCCTGACATCTTTGCTGGTAAAATCGTATTAATCGGGCCTTACTCAACAGGTATGCTTGACGACTATATAACGTCAATTGACCACGCCGCAAAGATGTATGGCGTCGAATATCAGGCAAATGCAATTGCCGCACTTCTCGACTCTAACTTCAAGACTGAAATATTTGAGTTTCCGCAGATTGTGTCCGTTTACATCATTTCGTTTGTATGTTTTATGTGGTTTTTTAGAAGAAGAATCATTTCTTCCACTATCGCCTGGCTGACTATAAGCGCGGGTTGGGTGGCTTTGTGTATCGTTTTTTGGAATATGGGATATGTCTTGCAGGTGCTATACATTCCCCTTGCCGCAACCGCAAGCTTTATTCTTTCAGTCGCCATGAATTATTCTCAAGAGGTGCTAGAAAAGAGCAAGGTTACAAATACATTTAGAAGATACGTTGCACCCCAGGTTGTCTCTGAGCTTTTGAAGGGAGACAAAGATGCACTCGAGCTCGGCGGAAAACTTGCTGATATTGCTGTTCTTATGGTTGATATCCGAGGCTTTACCGCTATGGCTGAAAAGTTCCCCCCATCAATCGTTGTAGAAATTATTAACAAATACCTAACTATGACGAGCAAGTGCATTTTTGACAACGACGGTACTCTTGACAAATATATCGGCGACTGCACTATGGCACTTTGGGGCGCGCCACTTCCACAGGAAGATTGTGCCTATAAAGCGGTAAAATGTGCACTTTCCATGATGCATTTTTCTGAGGAGCTCGGCTGCGAGATAAACGAAAAGTACGGCCAATTCCTCCACTTTGGCATCGGAATCAGCTACGGTTCAGCTGTCGTTGGAAATATAGGCTCGCCCACCAGAATGGACTATACAGCGATTGGAGACACCGTAAACACCGCTGCAAGGCTCGAAAACAACGCGCCTTCAGGCTGTATCTATGTGACTCCTTCCGTCGCAAATGAGCTTGCAGGCCGAGTGATATTTGAATCTCTTGGAAACTCCGTCAAACTAAAGGGCAAGAACGAAGAGATCGAAATATTTAAAGTCGTCGGCCTCGCTTAACACTAATATTATGTGATTATTTTAATTTTTCACTTAGCAGTGATATGTACTCGGGTGTCGTTCCACAGCATCCCCCCACGTATATTTCTCTGTCCCTTGGAATATCCATCATCTCCTCAGCAAAGTGCTGTGCATCCGTCTTTGCTATCGCCTTTCCTGACTCGTAATTGGGTTTTCCTGCATTTGGTTTAAAAAACAGCGGAAGATCCGTATTCTTTATAAAAACATCCAAAATATTAAGCAAATCTCTCGGTTCAAGCGAACAGTTTAGCCCTATTACATCGGGCGAAAACTCGGCGAGCTGCTCAATCATGCCTGTCGGGCTGTCTCCCATCATGCTCCTACCCTTCTTTTCAAAACTCATGGAGCAAAACAGCGGAAGGTCGTATTTCCTAGCTACCTTTGCTGCAATTTTGATTGTAGCAATGTCGATAAACGTCTCTAAGATTATCAAATCCGGATTTTCTTTCACTCCCGCACCTATCTGTTCGTCAAATATCTCCTCAGCCTCTTCCTCGGATAAATCCCCATACGGTTCTAAAAGTACCGGGAGAGTTCCGATGTCTAAAGCTACTCTCACACAGGGGACAGCCGCCTCTTTTGCGAGCACAACCCCTTCACGGACGACCTTTTCAACGCTGTAGTCGCTTTTGTGAACCGAAGGAGCGTTTGCGCCAAAAGTGTTCGCACAGATAATCTTTGCGCCCGCCTCAACATATTCACGATGAAGTTTAAGTACCTCTTGTGGTTTTTCCACATTGTACATCCATACCGGGCTGTTGTCGTCTATTCTGTTCCATAAGCTCGTTCCCATTGCTCCGTCAATAATCGTTAGTTTGTTTTGCATATAAACACTCCTTTTTTTCAGTTACGTCATAATAAGCATACATACTCTACGTCAAAGGTATATACTCATACACCTTTCTTAACCCGTTAGCTTCGTCGTGTTCCTCGTAGTCGCAGTCGGTCAGCGAATAGTGCATCGCATCGCACGAATAGTCAAAATAAAATCCCCACCCAAACTTCGCTCTGTAAAACGCAAGTTCATAAATCAGATAGTTCAGACAGGTCTGTGGGATTCCCGAATGGTATTCCTGCCAATCGCCAGAGTACGTAAAATCATAATAGTCAATTCCATTCTGTGTTTTTATCCCGTTGTACTCCAGATTTTCGCCCACTTCGCTAATAATAATCTCTCTGTTTTCTATATCGTTCGTGTTTGGAATCATAGATGCGTTAAGGTCGGTTGCCGTTCCAAAAGAATGGTGGCTTATAAAGACCGAACCCGAAACAAACCTTGAAACGTACGACCCGTTGTTGGTTGCGATTAAATCTTCTAGCAGTCTAACTCCCGAATCAACACCGTTTCCCGTGACGCGCACATACGTGTTTCTTAGATAATAAGCAACATCGTTGTAACTATCCTTAGCATCTTTGTGTATTAAAATCGGTCTTTCCCCGATGCTGAATGATTCAACAATATTCTCCTCCTCCCAGCTCGGATGGACGGTTATAGCGCGGTCTTCACTCGGGATATACTCAAACATAAATTTGTCTTCGCTTCCAAAGAACTCAAGCGCATCATCATAACTTCTTCTAAAGTTGTTTTCAAGAAGTTTGTTCCATTCGTTGTTTTCGACGGTGAAGTCATTTTCGGCAATCACCCACTCTTCTTCTTGCTCATAACTCTGCGCCTTAATTTTAAACGAAAACTCTCCTGCAGGCAAAAGTTCAAATTCGCAAAGCCTTGCTAGGGAAATTTCTTCTATAGTCGACTTTATCGTCTCGACCCAGTAAAATGTCATGTTCTCTGATTCGGGAAAATTTACCGCCCATTTGTAGAGCTGTTGCTTTGAAACTTCGTCAAAAAGCTCGAGCGAAACTGACTTGAGCGAATAATTTGATTCAACATATCCACCTAAATTGTAGTGCATTCCCTGCTGTAAGTTTTCTTTAGAACTTGGCAAAAGAAGCTCATTGTCCTCGATGTAGACAATCCAGAGAGGCTCCGGTGTCGGTTCTGGCGTCGGTTCGGGAGTGAGTTCGGGTGTTGCCTCAACAATCTTCTCGCTTTGCACAAGCAACGCTTCGTCTTGTACGTTTGCCGAAGTTGTAGCAATAAT
>CAYJIQ010000072.1:2667-8650 GCA_964370275.1 uncultured Christensenellaceae bacterium | reverse complement strand
AGAGGACGATGCTTAAAGAATATCGCACAATTAAAGAAGTCGTTGGACCTCTTATGCTCGTTTCGGGTGTTAGCGGAGTTTCGTACGATGAACTTGTAGAGATCGAACAAGAGTCGGGCGAAGTCAGACGCGGTAAGGTTCTTGAAATCAATGGAGACAAAGCGCTCGTTCAGCTTTTTGAAAGTTCGCAGGGTCTTAAAATCAGCACATCTAAGGCAAGGTTCCTCGGAAGAGGTATAGAACTTGCCGTTTCATACGACATGCTCGGAAGGGTTTTTGACGGCATGGGCGATCCTATGGACGACGGCCCGGCAATCATTCCTGAAAAGAGACTGGACATCAACGGCGCGCCGCTTAATCCTGCGGCAAGAAACTATCCATCGGAGTTCATACAGACGGGTATTTCAGCAATCGACGGTCTAAACACTCTTGTTAGAGGCCAAAAACTCCCCGTGTTCTCGGGTTCGGGACTTCCGCACGCACAACTTGCTGCTCAGATTGCAAGACAGGCGAGAGTTCTCGGTACAGATTCAAAGTTCGCTGTTGTCTTTGCGGCTGTCGGTATCACATTTGAAGAAGCAGACTTCTTCATCTCCGACTTTAAAAAGACAGGAGCTATAGACAGAACGGTTCTGTTCATCAACTTGGCAAATGACCCGGCTATCGAGCGTATCGCAACTCCGCGTATGGCGCTAACTGCAGCTGAGTTCCTAGCTTATGAAAAAGGACTTCACGTTCTTGTTATCATAACAGACCTTACGAACTACGCAGAAGCTCTTCGTGAAGTTTCGGCGGCTCGTAAAGAAGTTCCCGGACGTCGTGGATACCCGGGATACCTCTACACTGACCTTGCGACAATGTATGAAAGAGCAGGTAGAATCAAAGGCAGCGAAGGTTCTATCACGCAGATTCCGATTCTTACAATGCCCGAGGACGACAAAACTCACCCGATTCCCGACCTTACCGGTTACATTACAGAGGGGCAGATTATCCTCTCTCGCGACCTGTATAGAAAGGGGCTCACACCGCCAATCGACGTTCTTCCCTCGCTTTCGCGTCTTAAAGACAAAGGTATCGGAAAGAACAAGACAAGAGAAGACCACGCAGACACGATGAACCAGTTGTTCTCGGCCTATGCTCGTGGTAAAGAAGCGAAGGAACTTTCGCAAATCTTGGGTGATGCGGCACTTTCTGAAATTGATAAACTCTATGCGCAGTTTGCTGATGAGTTTGAAGAAAAGTACGTCTCACAGGGCTACACAACAAACAGAACTATTGAAGAGACACTCACAATCGGCTGGGATCTTCTAAAGATTCTACCAAGATCCGAGCTAAAGCGTATCAAAGACGAGTATCTCGATACATACTATCCAAGGGAAACCGCAGAGGAGTAAGCGATTATGGCAATTTTACGGGTAAACCCTACCCGCATGGAGCTTACACGCCTTAAAAAGCGACTTAAAGTTGCAGTGCGGGGACACAAACTTTTAAAGGACAAGCGCGACGAAATGGTTAGGCGTTTTATGGAACTTATTCGCCACAACCGTGAATTGCGTGTGTCTGTTGAAGGAGAGCTGACCATGGCGCAAAAAAGCTTTACTTCGGCGAGTCTTACCATGCACCCGACGGACATGGAGCAAGCGTTGCTCTACCCCGCAAAGGAGTGCAGGATAAGCGTCGGCAAGCAAAACATAATGAGCGTTATTGTTCCCACCATCGAGTACAAAGAGATGCCTTCAAAGCACAGCTTTTACTCATACGGTCTCATGAGCACATCGGCAGAGCTAGACGTTGCGGTCGAAAAAATGGCGGACGTTTTGCCCAGGCTTATGGAACTTGCCCAGGTGGAAAAAACGTGTAACATGTTGGCGGACGAAATTGAAAAGACACGCAGACGTGTTAATGCGCTTGAATACGTCATGATCCCTCAGCTAGAGGAGACAATCAAGTACATCACAATGAAGCTAGACGAAAGTGAGAGAGGAAACCTCACGAGACTCATGAAGATGAAAGAGCTTATGGTTGCAGACTAGAACAATTAAAAAAATCCCTCGGTACAAAAACCGGAGGGATTTTTTCTTTGCTATATATACTATATTATTCTTCTACTCTTATAAAGCTGGCAACCTCTTCAATCTCTGAGGAAATCTTCTCCATTGCTGCCTTCATGGAAAGCTCTTTACACTTGTGCGTTACGATAATCAGCGGGACAAGGCCGTTTTCGTCTTTGCCCTTTTGTATTACAGATTTGATGCTTATGTCGTTTTGCGCGAGTGTCTGTGCGATGCTCGCAAGAACGCCCGCCTTATCCTTGACGATTAATCTAAGGAAAAATCCTGTCTCCCAGTTATCGTTAAACTCGACTGTCGGGGAGATTTTGTCCATACGGTTGAGGAAGGTCATGTACTGCGCGCCGCTGTCTGTACCTGCGTTAATAATATCGCTGACAACTGCCGAAGCTGTCGGAAGGTCGCCCGCACCTCTGCCATAAAACATTACATCGTCTACAGCGCTGCCAGAAAGCAAAACAGCATTAAACGAGTCCTTAACGTTTGCAAGCGGATGTGAATTTGGTATCATTGTCGGATGTACACGAAGTTCGACAAGCTCGCCTTCACGCTTTGCTATAGCAAGAAGTTTGATCGCCATCCCGAGCTCTTCGCTTGCCGCGATATCTTCCTGCGAAACCTTGCGAATTCCTTCGCGATATATGTGGTCGATAGGAAGTCTGACATGAAACGCTAAAGTCGAAAGTATCGAAAGCTTATACATAGCGTCAAAACCGTCGACGTCTGCTGTCGGGTCTGCCTCTGCAAAGCCGAGGTCTTGAGCCGTCTTTAAAACTTCATCAAAGCCGAGGTTTTCGTCTGCCATCTTAGACAAGATATAGTTTGTAGTTCCGTTTATTATTCCGCAAACGCTTGTTATCGTGTTTGCCTGTAAGCTCTCCTGGATAGTGCGCAAAATTGGGATTCCGCCGCCGACTGCCGCTTCAAAGTATAGGCCTGCTCCCGATTCCTTCGCTACTGCTTCAAGCTCCGGCCACGCCTGGGAGATAAGCTCTTTGTTTGCGGAAACGACAGATTTACCTGCCGCCAAAGCCTTTAACATAAAGGACTTAGCGGGCTCTTTTCCGCCCATAAGTTCGACAACAACTTTAATTTCGTCGTCTGCTATAATCTCATCGATGCCGGATGCTCTCTTTTCCTCGGGAATATCGATAGAGTAGTCAAGAGCCAAAACCTTTTTTACGTTGATGCAAATGTCCTTTTTGTGCGCGATGTACGGTGCCTCCTGCTCGATAACTTTATAAGTTCCCGAACCGACCGTTCCCATTCCTAAAATTGCGATGTCCAGTTGTTTCATAAATTAACCTCCGTTAAATGTTTTTCTTGTATATGAAGTAAAGTCCCTGAAGAGTAAGCGTCGGATTCACATAATCTATACATGAAGTCTCTGTCGCGATGACGCCGCTAAGTCCGCCTGTTGCGACGACTTTTGCGTCTGCTCCGAGTTCCTTTCTCATCTTCTTGATAAAAAATTCGACCTGTCCGACAAATCCATAATAAATTCCCGACTGCATACATGAAATTGTGCTCCGGTTTATAACCTTGGGTGGTCTTGAAATTTCAACCCTTGGCAGTTTAGCAGCGGTGTTTGTAAGTGCGTCCGCAGAAATTTTGATTCCGGGGGATATGACACCGCCCAAAAATTCGCCGCCCTCCGAAACAACTCCGTAGGTAGTCGCTGTTCCAAAATCGACGGTTATGCATGGGCCGCCGTAAAGTTCGTATGCAGCAACCGCATTTACAATCCTGTCGCTTCCAAGCTCCCTTGGGTTTTCGTATAGGATGTTAATCCCCGTCTTTATTCCCGGGCCGACGATCATAGGCGTTTTGTCAAAGTATACACGGCACATGTGTTCAATGGTATAGTTTATTGAGGGAATGACAGACGAGATTATAATTGCGTGCAAATCTTCACGCAAAAGCCCGAGGTGCGTCAAAAAAGAACACATCTTAATTCCGATTTCGTCTGAAGTCTGTTCTCTTTTCGTATTCATTCGCCAGGAATGCGCGAGTTCACCCTCGTTAAAAAGTCCACATTTTATATTAGTATTTCCAACATCAAGCACGAGTACCATTGGTTATTTCCTTCTTTGAATTAGTTTTGTTTATTGCAAGCATTATTGGAACTGTGAGCACCACAGCCGCAACCGCCTCAAGTGATCCGTTTAGTGCGCCCACTCCGCCGACAACAGCCAGAAGTGTCGCATTGTCAAGTCCGCACATTGTGTAAAAAAGCAGCATTAGCCCTAGGTATAGCACAGTATTTGTGAGCGAACCGCAAAGCGCTGAAACGCCGATACCCGTCTTTGAAAGTCCCTTTTTCATAAATACTTTGTGGACAAAATGAACCACAAGGGGAATCATTATCCTTGCGCCAACAGACATGATGATAATGTATAATGGGCTTACTCCCATTAGCGGGGTTACTAGCACTGAAGGCTCGGAAAAAGCTTTGAATACACTTGTCAGCCCAAACACCGTTCCTAAAAGCAGTCCCGTTGAAAGCGAGCAGTAGAGCGTTCCTATGATGACAGGGATTGTTAAAAAAGACATGTTTGCGGGCGGGATTGAAATGATCCCGTATGGGGTTAGCCCAAGGAAGAGAGTAATGCCAAGCAAAATGCCCGTCACTGCCAGTTTGCGTACGTTCGGTTTCTTATTCATTAAATACCTCCGTTCGGACTCTTCTGCTGATATGTGTTCGGTGCCTTTGTGTCCTACCCTGCAAATGCTCGAGCAGACGGCTTTTTAAACAATTAATCAAAAAACGAAGATGCCCGTCTTAGTTTTATAGTTCATTATAATATAAACGTTTAAAATATGCAAGAATTTCCGTCAGTTGCATGGGAAATCAACGTTGACATGATTGTAAATTAATTGACACAAACGTAGATTTATGTCAATATTATAAAAAAGTGCATAAAAAAGTTCGAACGCCATTTAGCGGATGGACAAAAGCGTATTACATAACGAAAATAAGATTATACTTAAAGATAGGAAAAGAATTTTTATTCTAGGCGAAAAAAGATATGAAGAAAACAAAAATTTTGACAAGCGATCAACTAAAAAAGCGAAGAAAGCGAATAGAAAGGATATACATTACACTCGCACTGGTAATTCTTCCGCTTTATACATTAAGAATCGGTACTTACTACAACATATTTGAAATGTCTATTTCAGAAATGTCATACACATACGGAAGCGCATTTGACTTACAGCTATGGTCTATTGTATTTGGCGGCTTTTTTGCCAGCTTTGCGCACATGTTGCTCATAGTATCGGGCAACGATTCGTTTTGGGTGAGGTTTTGTGCTTGGGGTTCGGCGGGTGCTCTTGTTCTGGCAAACCTGTTTCCGTTTCTGCCATACGACTATCCAACGCTGACGAGAATTCACAATAACTTAGCGTTCTTATCCAGCGTGATGCTGGGAATAACTCTCGTGCTGTACACGCTCGGGCTAAAATTTACATTTCCAAAGATTTACGGCAGGAACTCGACATTTTTGACAGTGCTCGCATGTCTGGCTGTCGTATTGTTAAACAGATACGGGACGACGGCTATAACTGAAATCGTATGTGTAATTATGAGCTGTGCATTCTTTTTTCTCAACGCGCGCTGGCTTAGGAAAGTGTTGGATGCACGGCAATAATATGTTTTAAATAATCACAGTGTAGCGCAAAATATAAAAACAATGATATTAAGGAAGCAAAAATCCCTCCGGTGTTAGTGGAGGGATTTTTAAGTTTGTCGTGCATTTTTCGGTTTATTCTTCGAGCAGAACTATCTGCTGTTTGTTTACATCTCCGCTGCCAAGCGTTACTACGATGTCGCCCGGTTCGAGCCTTGTATGCAGGTGGTCTCTTATATCCTCAAAAGTCGGAAGATATACACAGTTTCCCGAATGTTCGTTTAT
>CAYJIQ010000072.1:0-2657 GCA_964370275.1 uncultured Christensenellaceae bacterium | reverse complement strand
GTGAACGATATCTCTAGCGTGGATGTCGCCTCTGTCTATGTCTCTTCCCGGGTATAAGTCGGGCATAAGTACGACATCTGCATCTTCAAAGGCAGTTGCGTATTTTTCCTTTAGCGTTCTGGCTCGAGTAAAGGAATTGCACTGAAACACCACATAGAGTTTTTTATGCGGGTAGTGCTTTGCCGCATCAAGGCAGGCCTTTATCTCGCTCGGGTGATGAGCGTAGTCGTGAAACATTTTGACCCCGCCCCTTTCGCCAAAGAGTTCAAACCTTCTTCCGGCAAGAGTATATTCCTTGAGCGCCTTTGCGCAGTCTTCAAATGATATTCCAAAGACATTTATAGCAAGGACGATTGCCGCCATGGCGTTGCATGAATTGTGAACGCCGGGGACACTCAGCTGTGCGCGCCCGAGAAGTGAACCTCTTTCAAACATATCAAAAGAGGGATTGCCCATTTTGTCAAACTCGATGTTTGAGATTGTATAATCGCTATTTTTGTCGTTTAGCGCAAATGTTATTTTCTTAACGTCTGTCGTTGCCGCAACTTCTTTTGTATATTCGTCATCGCTGTTAAAAAACAGTACTCCGTCTTTTGGCAGTAGCGTCACAAACTCCTTAAAAGCGTCGACAATTTCGTGAATGTCTTTGTAGTAGTCGAGGTGGTCGTCGTCTATGTTGTTGATGAGCGCAAACTTCGGGTGTAGCGTTAAAAAGCTCTTAACATATTCGCATGCTTCGGTTATGAAGTTTTCACCCCCACCGATGCTGACACCTCCAGACAAAAAGCTGACCATACCGCCAACGTGAATTGTTGCGTTTGCGTTGCACTTGGTGGTGATCATCGCGAGCATAGAGGTTATCGTCGTCTTTCCGTGGCAACCTGCAATCGCCGTTACCTGCGGATATTGCTCAGAGATAAGTCCGAGAAGTTCAGAACGTTCGATAACGGGGATGCCAAGCTCTTTTGCTCGAGCGTATTCGCAATTGTCGTCTTTGATCGCAGCGGTACGAACAACAAGCTGGGCTCCCTCGACATTTTTAGGTTCATGTCCGATGGTTGCCTCGATGCCCCTGTCTATCAGTGTGTCAAAAAACAGCCCCGAGCGTGCATCACTGCCCGTAACTTCGTATCCCTTATTGTCGAGAATTTGCGCAAGTCCGCTCATAGAACAGCCACCGATTCCAATAAAATGGATGCGTTTACCTGCGTATTCGCCTAAGTTAATCATCATTTTCCTTTCATTTGCCATGTCCGGCATATGCGGAAGCCCGCAAAGCTCAGTTATATCCATTATACAGGATAATTGCTATGATTTTCAATGTTTATTTTTCTAGAATGTGAATAAATTGTAAAGGTTGCATTCTTTTGTGACGTGTGATATAATATGCTACAGTAAAAAGGAGGTTCTAAAAATGCAAGATAAAATGTATAACACACTAAAAAAGATTAGAGGCATAGGAATAGGGGTATCAATTCTGCTAATAATCCTGGGAATCGCAATGTTTGTAAGACCACTTGTCACAGCGCTGGTCGTATCATACATATTCATAATTGCAATCATCGTAAGCGGAATTTTCGGGATAGTAAAGTACGTAAAGACACCGGACAAAAGCTCGCAGACTTGGTCACTAATATTCGGAATCCTCAGCGCAGTCCTCGGTATCTACATCTTTATTAAAGATATCTCGGGCGGAGTCATGGGCGATGCAAACGCAATCTACATGATGTCTATGGTTCTGGCGTTTATGCTTATCACGTCGGGTATCGGCAAATTTACCGGATATTCTGCGCTAAAAAAGGCAGGAAAAGCGCCGAGCGGTTGGATGATTGCATCAGCAGTTATCGACATTCTCGCTGCGATATTCTTCATGATGAACCCGATAACAATGCTTGCTACATACGAGTGGATCATGGGAATATACGTCGTCATCATCGGCGTTTCGCTTCTTATCGAACTGCTTTCAGACCCTAAGCCCGAAAAAAATCAGTAGCATATAGACTTCGCAACTTCTTCTGAGACCTGCTTTCCTCGAAGGTAGGAGACGATCTCAAGCGAAAACAACAAAGATGACGCCATTGCATTTGCTGTGATGGCGTTTTTTTGTACAACGATTTTTTCATCACTGTAGTCTGCAACTTTTGCCTTTAGTGCCGGATAGATTGCAGATGTTACGTGAACTCCGTTTGCGGCGAGAACTCTTGGAGCGGCGCAGATTGCGGCGACGAGATTTCCCTTTTCATATTGCTCTTTAACAAGCGCGCCGATTTTATCGTGTGAGAGGTAGTTGCCCGTTCCCGGCCCGCCGGGTAGGATGATGCCCTGCGCATCTCTAAAGTCGCATTCGTCGAAGGTTTTGTCTGCCTTAACCGTAACACCGCAAGAGCTTGTGACGTCAAGCCCGCCTTCAAGTGCGACGGTGGTGACTTCAATCTTCGCGCGGCGCAGAACGTCTACGGGAGTCAGTGCCTCAACGGTTTCGTGGTCTTGTGTCAAAAATAAATAGATCATTTCAGTTTCTCCTTTGAAAATTTGCTTTAGATAAAAACACAATTATAGTTTTTGCCGTGGGATACTATAATTCTCTTAAATCAAAACATCTGCCCATGCGCAGGAAGTAAATATACTTTCCCGCCACTTCCTTGCCCGTTATCGCC
>CAYJIQ010000071.1:8295-8745 GCA_964370275.1 uncultured Christensenellaceae bacterium | reverse complement strand
CAAGTCCGTAGAGCATAGCTCCGCCACCCGTCATGCAGATTCCCGACTCGGCAATATCCGCCGTCATTTCGGGAGGTGTGCGCTCGAGCACTCCGTGAACTCTCTCCATAATGTTGTTAAGAGGTTCTTGAAACGCTTCGATTGTCTCATTTGAGCTGACCGAAATCGTCTTGGGAAGACCCGAAATAAGGTTTCTGCCCGTGATTTCCATAAACGCTTCTTCGCGTCTGGGGAAAGCCGAGCCGATGTTAATTTTAAGTTCTTCTGCGGTGCGCTCGCCGATGAGCATGTTGTATTTCTTTTTTATGTACCTCACCATAGCTTCGTCAAACTTGTCGCCCGCAACTTTTATCGAGTCGCTGATAACGCTGCCCCCGAGTGAGATTACTGCTATATCGGTTGTTCCGCCGCCGATGTCTAGCACCATACAGCCTTTTGCCGCCGCAATGT
>CAYJIQ010000071.1:7646-8285 GCA_964370275.1 uncultured Christensenellaceae bacterium | reverse complement strand
CTTCGATGAGGCAAGTGTGTCTTGCGCCCGCTTCTTCGGTAGCTTCGATAACCGAGCGTTTTTCAACCTCGGTAACGCCGGAGGGCACACAAACTACAACTCTCGGTTTAAAAAAGAGTTTTCTGCCGATAACTTTGCGCAAGAAGTAGCGCAACATACGTTCCGTATCGTGGAAGTTTGAGATTACGCCGTCTCTTAGCGGCCTTATTGCGATGATGTTGCCCGGAGTTCTTCCGAGCATTGTTCTTGCCTCTTCGCCGATAGCCAAAAGCTCACCCGTGTTTCTGTCTACAGCAACAACGGAGGGCTCGCGCATAACAATCCCTTTTCCCTTTACGTATACAAGCACGCTAGCCGTGCCAAGGTCTATTCCTATATCATTAAATCCAAACAATGCCATGTTGTTCTCCTAATCGCCTAAGCAGTCATACATATAATATAATAATACATTTAATTTACCTTTGCAACCGCTTTTTTCGCATATATATTATTTATTAAGAAAACAATTTGTGAACAAACGGAAATTGCGTGTAAAAAATCAGTAATAGTTATGTGTTGGGGTTGAAATTTGTATTCATTGTTTCGACAATTTCAATGATAAGGCTAACATAACTCTGTTTTTACATTCCAACACATAAT
>CAYJIQ010000071.1:0-7636 GCA_964370275.1 uncultured Christensenellaceae bacterium | reverse complement strand
CATAATAACTCTAAAATAAACTCATAATAAGTTTAAATAGAGGTGGTTTTATGGCAAAAGAGAATGAAAAACACTTTGGATTAAGGGTTGAGGCAGAAACGCTTGCGAAATTTAGGTATGTATGCGGGTATGTGGGGTGTTCGGCAAACAGTCAGATTATACAGCTTATGTTGAAGTTTATTGCTAATTATGAAGAAGAAAACGGTGAAATAGAATTAGGCGATGCGAAAGAAATTGACAATAAAAAACCCAATAGCCAACAGTTTTAGTCGCAACAGCAAAAGGGTTTTGGTTTGAATACAAATTTTGGGGGAGCTTAGATGGTTTTGTTTAATTGGTTGTTTTGTCAGGGGCGGGTGCACCCCCGACGAGCCCGCTTTGGGAATCTGACGTTCTCCAAACCCCATCGCAACGCACCACTTCGCCCGCAAGCGCGAAGCGGGCGAAACGGCAAAACTATCGGCAAACAATAGCCTCTACAAAACTTCGTATTGTAAGCAGGGTCAAGGGGCGGCTCGTCCCTTGTGGGGTTTGGGGTAAAGTCCCAAGGTCTTTGTCAAATGTAAAATTAAACGTTAATTTCAGCTTCTTCAGACTTTAGGTTTGCGTATTTTTTTAGCACATCCGCAACGACGGTGGAGATATAATCCCTCGTCTGCATTGGCGCGCAACCGATGTAAAGCTCGGGTTCTAGCATGTCCTTTAGCGCTTCGGAATCGACGCCGAAAAGGGGATCGTTTGCGATTCTTTCGATGAGGTCGTTTTCAAGCCCCTCTTCCTTGACGGATTTTCCCGCCTGAACAGAGTGAACTCTGATTGCCTCGTGAAGAGCTTGCCTGTCTCCGCCGCGTTTTACGCAATCCATCATGATATTTTCGGTAGCCATAAAGGGGAGCTCGCTCATAAGGCGCTTTTCGATAACCTTCGGGTAGACAATAAGTCCGTTTGCGACGTTTATATATAGGTTTAGCACTGCGTCAGTCGCCAAAAATCCCTCGGCAACCGAAAGTCGCTTGTTTGCGCTGTCGTCGAGCGTGCGTTCAAACCACTGTGTCGAAGCTGTAATCGCGCCGTTTAGTGTGTCGCTCATGACAAACCTGCTCAGCGATGCGATTCTTTCGCTTCTCATCGGGTTGCGTTTGTAAGCCATCGCAGACGAGCCAATCTGTCCCTTTTCATAGGGTTCTTCCATCTCCTTTAGGTGGGAAAGAAGTCTGAGATCGTTTGAAAATTTATGAGCGCTCTGTGCCACTTGGCTCAAAACGTTTAACACGCGGCTGTCAATTTTGCGCGAATATGTCTGACCGGAGACGGGAACTCCGCTCTCAAAGCCCATTTTCTTGCAAATCTTTTCGTCGAGCTGTTTTACCTTCGCATAGTCGCCTTCAAAAAGCTCAAGGAAGCTCGCCTGTGTGCCTGTCGTGCCCTTGCAACCGAGCGGTTTTAGCGACGAAAGCACAAACTCAATCTCCTCAAGGTCGATTAGCAGTTCGTTTATCCAAAGCGTCGCACGTTTTCCTACAGTTGTCGGTTGTGCCGGTTGGAAGTGGGTAAACGCAAGCGTCGGTAAATCTGCGTATTTCTCCGCAAAGTCCGATAGAATCCTGATGACAGAAACAATCTTTGAACGAACTAGTTTGAGTGCGTCGCTCATTATTATGATGTCGGTGTTGTCGCCAACGTAGCAGGAAGTTGCGCCAAGATGAATTATCGGCATTGCCAGCGGTGCGGCTTCGCCGAATGTGTGGACATGCGCCATTACGTCGTGGCGGACGCGCTTTTCGTGCTCGGCGGCACGCTCAAAGTCGATGTCGTCTATGTGTTCTTTCATCTGCTCAACTTGTTCTTTGCTAACACCAAGTCCCATCTCCATCTCGGTTTCAGCTAAAATAACCCAAAGCTTTCTCCATGTCGAAAACTTAAACTGCGGTGAAAAGAGATATTGCATCTCTTTGCTCGCATACCTGCTTGAAAGTGGTGAATTGTAATTAATATTGCTCATTATTATCTCCAAATTTGTATTATCTAAAGTAGTTTACGGCATTTTCAAACATTCCCGTGTGGATGTTGCCGGGGACGTTTTTATATAGGTTTGTGTCGATACGCTCGCTATGACCCATTCTCGCAAAAACCCTGCCGTCGGGAGAGGTTATTCCCTCAACGCAACAAACCGAGCCGTTCGGGTTTACGTGTTCCGCTTGCGTCTACATATTGTGTCGCAATCTGTCCGTTTTCCTCGAGTGCCAAAAGCTCCTCTGTCGTGCAGATAAATCTGCCTTCGCCGTGAGATATAGGCGTGAGGTGAACGTCTCCAACTTCGCATGAACTTAGCCAGGGGGATTTGTTCGACGTGACTTTTGTGTACACCAATCTGGATTGGTGCCTTCCAATCCTGTTGTGCGTGAGCGTCGGCGCGCTTTCGCGCATGTCCCGAATCTGCCCGTATGGAACGAGTCCGAGTTTTATAAGCGCTTGGAAGCCGTTGCAAATTCCACCGATAAGTCCATCTCGATTTTCAAGCAGATAGCTAATCTGCTCAGCGATTATCGGGTTTCTCAAAAATGCCGTTATGAACTTGCCCGAGCCGTCCGGTTCGTCTCCGCCCGAAAATCCGCCCGGGAGGAATAGAATCTGAGAGTCTGCTAGCAGTTTTGAAAAATGCACTGCGCTTTGCTCAATGCCCGAGGAACTTAGGTTGTTGATTACAAAAACGTCGCACGTTCCGCCGGCTCTCTCAAATGCTCTTGCTGTGTCATACTCGCAATTTGTGCCGGGGAAGACCGGGATGAGTATGCGCGGCTGGGCAACCTTAGAAAATGTCGTGCGTTTTTTTGCCTTAAATTCAAAGTTTTTAACGCCACCTGTGTGTGTCTTTTGTAAATGATATACACTTTCGAGTTTGTTTTCAAAAATGTCTAACGTTTTTTCGCCATCGACGCTTTTGCCAAAACCGCTTATTGCAAAAACGTTAGACGTTTTACCGAGGAGTGTTTCGTCGAGTGTTTCGAGCGCTTCGATGATGAATGCGCCGTAGCAATTATTAAATATCATCTCGTGTGTGATTGCTGAATCAAACTCAAAGCCGACTTTATTTCCGAGCGACATTTTGATGATACCCTCAGCAATACCACCGAAAGTGGGGGTGTACGCCGAGACAACTTTTCCCTGTGAAATTAAACCTTCAACTTTTGAATAGGTCGCCTTTAGGCTGTCTATAGTGGGCAGGCCGTTGTCGTAGTCGGGAGTAATAATATAGACATTTGAATTTGCCTTTTTAAATTCGGGCGATATGATGCATTTTGCGTCGCAAGTGTTTATGGCGAAGCTCACGAGTGTCGGCGGAACGTCGATCTTTTCAAACGAGCCGCTCATAGAGTCCTTGCCACCGATTGCTGCAATGCCAAGTCCGGTTTGCGCCTCGAACGCACCGAGCAGCGATGCAAGTGGCTTGCCCCAGCGTTTTTCGTCCTTGCCCAGGCGTTCAAAATACTCCTGGAATGTGAGGTATGCGCCCTCGGTTGGTGCCCCGGCTGCCACTAACTTTGAGACGGATTCGACAACAGCGAGGTATGCACCCTTGTATGGGTCAGCTTCGCTTATCATCGGGTTGTATCCGTATGACATTACAGAACAGGTGTCCGTGTGTCCGTGCAAAACGGGGATTTTTGCCGCCATAACCTGCGTTGGTGTAAGCTGATATGCGCCGCCGAAGGGCATGAGCACACTTCCTGCACCGACTGTTGAGTCAAACATCTCTGAAAGACCTCTTTTTGAGCATACGTTTAAGTCGCCCGCAACCTGAGTTATAGCCTCGACAAAATCGTCTGAGACCTCGGGTAAATATTCAACTCCCGACGCAACGTGCACGAAAGCCGTTTTGCTTGCGCCGTTTGAATCTAAAAATTCCCTAGCAATGTCGCAGATCTTCTTGCCTCTCCAGCTCATGACGAGTCTTGGAGCGAGAGTTACATTTGCAACTATAGTGGCTTCCAAGTTTTCACCCTCTGCCAACTTACAAAATTCCTGTACGTCATCGGGATCGAGTACGACAGCCATTCTCTCCTGAGATTCGCTTATCGCAAGTTCTGTTCCCGAAAGTCCCTCGTATTTTTTGGGCACTGCGTCAAGGTCGATAGAAAGTCCGTCCGCAAGTTCGCCGATTGCAACGCTAACGCCGCCCGCGCCGAAGTCGTTGCAACGCTTAATCAGTCTCGTAGCACGGCCGTCTCTAAACAATCTTTGAAGCTTTCTTTCCTCGGGAGCATTTCCCTTTTGAACTTCTGCGCCGCAACTTTCGAGGGATTCGGCATTGTGCGACTTTGAAGATCCCGTTGCACCGCCACAGCCGTCTCTTCCCGTGCGTCCGCCAAGGAGAACAATAACATCTCCAGGTGCAGGAACTTCACGCCTGACGTGCGAAGCCGGAGCCGCACCGACAACCGCGCCGATCTCAAGATGTTTTGCCATGTAGCCGTCGTGATATATTTCGTCAACAAGCCCGGTAGCAAGTCCGATTTGGTTTCCGTATGAGCTGTTTCCCCTCGCAGACGTTCTTAAAATCTTTCTCTGCGGAAGTTTGCCAGGGATGGTGTCCTCGATGGGTACAAGCGGACTGCTTCCGCCCGTCACACGCATTGCCTGATAAACATAGCCTCTGCCCGAAAGCGGATCTCTTATACAACCGCCGATACAAGTTGCCGCGCCACCGAAAGGTTCGATTTCTGTCGGGTGATTGTGCGTTTCGTTTTTAAAGAGCAACAGCCAATCCTGCTCCTGTCCGTCAACATCTACCTTGATTTTTATCGTGCAGGCGTTAATCTCTTCGGATTCGTCTATGTTTTGCAGACCGCCCTGAGATTTAAGATACTTCGCCGCAATCGTGCCGATGTCCATAAGGCAGACCGGTTTTTTTATGTTTAACGTTTTTCTAGCCGCTATATATTTGTCGTACGTTTTTTGTGCTCTCTCGTCGTCAAACTTAACGTCGCTAAGCTCGGTTAAAAATGTCGTATGACGGCAGTGATCGCTCCAATATGTGTCTATCATCCTAAGCTCGGTGAGCGTTGGGTCGCGGCGCTCTTTTGCAAAATATTCACGGCAAAACTCGATGTCTGCACCGTCCATAGCAAAGCCGTATTCCTTTATCATGTCGCCGAGTTGCTCTGCGTCCATTTCGCAAAATCCGTCTATAATGGGGACGTCATCCGGAACTTCAAAGGGGATTTTTAGGGTTTGCGCCTTTTCAAGCGAAGCCTCTCTGCTTTCAACCGGGTTAATTACATATTTTTTTATCGCTAAAACTTCTTCATCGGCGAGGTTGCCTTCCAGAAGGTATATTCCCGCACTGCGAACAAGCGGTCTTTCGCACATGGACATTAGCGCTATACACTGTGCCGCACTGTCCGCTCTTTGGTCAAACTGGCCGGGAAGATACTCGACTGCAAACATTGCGCCTTCGTGCTGTGGTAGCTCAAAGCTAACCTCATCTATCTGCGGTTCGCTAAAAACGCCGTGAATACTCTTTTTAAAGACATCATCTTCGATGTTTTCTACGTCATAGCGATTGACGACGCTTACGGAGCGCAGGTTTGTAACTTCTTTAATCTGTTGTAGGTTGGCAAAAAGCTCGCCACTTTCCTCTTTCTTTTTTACGTATATTCTATATACCATAATATTTCCTCTTAAATCTCTGACTTTGCACTGAGTGCTCTTTTTCCGATGTCGCTTCTATAAAATCCGCCGTCGAAGCTCACCGTTTTCACCGATGAGTACGCCGCGTCTATTGCGCCCTGGAGTGAATCTCCGACCGCTGTAACGCCGAGAACTCTGCCGCCCGCCGTTACGATTTTGCTGTTTTCGCTCTTAGTTCCCGCATGAAAAATCAGTGCCTCGGGGTCTTTAAATGTAATCTCTTTTCCGGATTCGTAGCTTCCCGGATATCCGCCCGACGCAATTACCACGCAGCAGGCGCTCTTATCCTCAAACTCGACTTTAATTCCGCCCAGAGTTTCGTTTGCAACGGCTTGCATGACATTAAGCAAGTCGGTTTTCATAAGCGGGAGTACCACCTGTGTTTCGGGGTCGCCGAACCTGCAGTTATACTCGATAACCTTTGGGCCTTCAGGGGTCAGCATAAGTCCGAAGTAGAGACAGCCTTTAAAAGTGCGCTCCTCTTCGTTCATTGCCCTCATCGTCGGAAGAAAAATTTCATCCATGCAACGCTTTGCAACTTCGTCTGTATAATACGGGTTTGGAGCGACAGTGCCCATTCCGCCCGTGTTTAAACCTTTGTCGCCGTCTAGCGCCCGTTTATGATCCATCGACGAAACCATGGGAACCATAGCCTTTCCGTCTGTGAAAGCTAAAACGGAAACTTCAGGCCCAGTCAAAAACTCCTCGATGACGATGCTATCTCCGCTTTTGCCAAAAACCTTGTCCTGCATAATGGTTTTAACAGCTTTCTGTGCCTGCTGTAAATTTTCGCAGATGATAACACCCTTGCCCAGCGCAAGTCCGTCCGGTTTGATGACGATGGGGATTTTGCAGGTTTCAAGATACGCAAGTGCCTGTTCCATGTCGCTAAACACGGCATAGTCGCCCGTCGGAATTGAATATTTTTTCATGATTTCCTTAGAAAAAACCTTGCTTCCTTCGATTATAGCTGCTCTTGCGTTCGGACCAAAACAGGGGATCCCCAAAATTTCAAGCTCATCCACACAGCCCATTACGAGAGGATCATCGGGCGCGACCACTGCAAAGTCGACCGGGTTATTTTTCGCAAACTCGACAATTGAGTCAAGGTCTGTTGCTTTTATGTCCACGCACGTTGCGTCCTGCGCAATTCCGCCGTTGCCGGGCAGTGCGTAAATTTTCGTTACATCTTTATTTTTTTTAATGCTCTTGATGATGGCGTGTTCTCTTCCGCCACCTCCGATTACAAGTATATTCATAATATTCTCCTCAAAGCCTATATAAAAGACCTTGGGGCGTCGCCCCAAACCCCACAAGGGGAAATGATTTCCCCTTGACCCCTCAACGGGGAAAAGTTACTGCCGAAAGATTGTGCTTTTCGTCGATCTCGGCTACGCCGACGAAATTATTGGTATAATGTTGTGCAATGCATGTTATTCCCTAGTGTTGTATCCTAAAATATGTTGAGTGAACAAGTGTTGATGAAATGCAACGCATTTCATCACTTCAATTGTAGGAAACAAAGTTTCTCTCATCCACTTTTCACTCAACCCTCAACTCTCAATTCTCGACTGCCCTTTTAGTGGTGAAAGAGTCTCATTCCCGTGAATGCCATTGCGATATCGTATTTGTCGCAGGTGGAAATCACCTGGTCGTCACGGATTGAACCGCCCGGTTGAGCTATGTATTTTACGCCGCTCTTTCTTGCGCGTTCGACGTTGTCGCCAAAGGGGAAGAACGCGTCGCTTCCAAGGCAAACTCCGTCAAAAGTTGCTAGCCACTGTTTTTTCTCGTCGGCAGTAAGCGGCTGCGGTTGTTCTGTAAAGTTTTCGCTCCAAACGTCGGTGCCTATAACGTCTTCAAACTCGTCGCTGATGTATATGTCGATTGCGTTTGAGCGGTTTGGTCTTGCGACGTCATCCTTGAAGGGAAGTGCCAAAACTTT
>CAYJIQ010000070.1:0-8754 GCA_964370275.1 uncultured Christensenellaceae bacterium | reverse complement strand
CTTACCATGAGAACGTTCCATACGGGCGGCGTTGCCGGAGGAGACATCACGCAGGGTCTTCCCCGTGTTGAAGAGCTTTTTGAGGCAAGAAAACCCCGTGGTATGGCTGTAATTACAGAAATCAGTGGAAGAGTTTCGCTTTCGGATGCAAAGAAAAAGCGTGAGGTCATCGTAACATCTGACTCAGGAGAGGCTCGAACATACGCAATTTCGTACGGTGCAAGGCTAAAAGTATCAGAAGGTGATATGATAGAGGCGGGAGACGAGCTGACACAAGGTTCGGTAAACCCGGGAGATATCCTCAAGATCAAGGGCATCAAGGGAGTGCAGACATATCTCCTTCGCGAAGTTCAGAGGGTATACAGACTCCAAGGTGTTGAGATTTCTGATAAACATCTGGAGGTTATCATCAGACAGATGCTTAAAAAGTGCCGCATTGAAGACGCGGGAGACACCTCGATGCTTCCGGGCGAAATGGTAGACATTTACCGCTATGAGCAGGAAAACGCAAGGATGCAAAAAGAAGGCGGAAAGCTGGCATCAGCTTCGAGAGTACTTCTTGGAATTACAAAAGCATCGCTTTCTACAGACTCGTTCCTTTCGGCGGCTTCCTTCCAGGAGACGACGAGAGTTCTTACAGATGCCGCCATAAAGGGCAAGGTCGATCCGCTGGTTGGGCTAAAAGAGAACATCATTATCGGTAAGTTGATTCCTGCGGGAACGGGACTAAAGCGCTACAGAAACATTGAAGTTATTAACAATGTAGTAAACGAAGAATTGACTGTGCTCTCGGATATGCTTGTGCCCGAGGAATCAGAAGTATAATACTTGAAAAGAGGAGTTATGCAACAGGTAGAGAGGACAAAAAATGACTGCAAGGCAATAGGAACTTCGTTTTGCGGATATGTTGGTTCAGAGGGGTGCGAAACGTGCCCGGTAAACACCGCGAATATGAAAGAGGATGTTGAGGGGATGGTTAGCAATTGGGAGGTTACCTCCCACTACATCCCCGAAGATACAGACGAATTTCACTGTAGTGAGTGGTGCCAATTTAGCAAGAGTAACAGCGAAAAAGCTACGAGCTATGCAATGCTTGACCTCATTCACCCTGAACCAAAGCACATGAGAGGAATGTTCTTCGGATTTGGAAAAAAGGTTAGATCGTCGGTTGGTTCGATGATACAGCTCCCCATCCCGATTTGCGAGAAAGCCAAACGGTATTTTAGGGCAAAAGAGTTTGTAAAATGGGGAATAGTAACAGCGTTTGTCATTATCGGAATAGTAGCGATGATGCTTATTGCGAGCATATCAGACAGCGAAGACAGTGTGGATTTGTTTATCGGTATGGGCGCGTTTGTAGTAATTGTCGTTGCGGGTGTGATGGTTGCGAGGCTACACAGCAAAAACTACACAAAGCGCCATGAATCGGAATTTTTTGTTGATGCAAGGGAAATACCTTTGATCAAGAATATGATTGAACGCGGATGGGAACCGTTTCATATGGATCCTGTTGGAACACCGCTTCTGTTTTTCGCTAAACAAAAGCCAAAACCGCACCTCTTGTTTAAATGTAAGGCGCAAAATGAGGTAAAAAAGGCTGAAGAAAACGAATGGGTCTCTATGGATATATAGAAACCTAAAAAATAATGCAAAATGGTGAAAAAAATGTTGACTGCACGGTGCTTTAGTGGTAGAATAATCTTTGCGACTGCACATTTGCAGTAAGGCAATTTGGAGGATACAGATGGATTTACCGAGTACCGGCAAGCTAATGGTGGGAACTAAACAGGTCATGAGAGCCATTAGCGAAAGGAAGGCACTTAAAATCTATATAGCAAACGACGCAGACGAGCAGATACGTGAAACCCTTCTTAATGCTGTAAGACAGGGTGAAATACAATTCGAGCTTGTGGAAAGCAAAAGTGAGCTGGGCAGGGCGTGCGGAATTAAAGTCGCATCAGCTTGTGCAGCGATTGTCAGAGACTAAAATGAGATCCCGGTAGGGTTGCTTGGGACAAAAGATAAAAAATATTTCGAGGAGGAATGGTATGCCTACCATCAACCAGTTAATAAGAAAAGGAAGACAGACTATAGAGTATAAGTCAAACTCTCCTATTTTGAAGAAGAATCCCCAGAAGAGGGGCGTGTGCACAGCAGTGCGTACTATGACACCCAAAAAACCTAACTCGGCTCTTAGAAAAATTGCCAGAGTAAGACTCGTAAACGGAATGGAAGGTACAGCCTACATCCCGGGTATCGGACACAACCTTCAAGAGCACAGTGTTGTCCTTATTCGAGGCGGAAGAGTTAAAGATCTTCCCGGTGTTAGATATCACATAATCCGTGGTGCGCTTGATGCTGCGGGAGTTGCAAACAGAAAACAGAGCCGTTCACTTTACGGCGCTAAGAAACCTAAAGTTAAGTAAGGAGAGAGTGTTATGCCAAGACGTGGAGGAGTTCCCAAGCGCATTATCATACCAGACCCAATGCACAACAGCACTGTGGTCACAAAACTTATCAATCAGATTATGCTGGACGGAAAGCGTGGTACAGCCCAGAGAATTTGCTACGATGCGTTTGATATTATTGCAGAAAAGACAGGTAAGGAAGCTATTGAAGTTTTTGAGACAGCTATGGAAAACATCATGCCTGTACTTGAAGTTAAGGCACGCCGTGTAGGTGGTGCGACATACCAGGTGCCGATAGAAGTTCGTCCGGCAAGACGCCAGACACTTGCTATCAGATGGCTTGTTATGTTCTCGAACAAAAGAAGCGAGCGCACAATGCGCGAAAGACTTGCTGGAGAACTGATGGATGCTGCAAACAGCACCGGTGCAAGTGTTAAGCGTAAGGAAGACATGCACAAGATGGCAGAAGCGAATAAAGCATTTGCACATTATCGCTGGTAAAAAATATTTGGGAACCGGCAGAGAATTTGCCGGTTTCTTTTTATAAGTTTAATATTTACAAGCTGTACCCGAGTTTTATACAGTAATATGTTTAAATGTTGGGGGTCTTGCACAGAATTTGTGTAGGAGAGAAGGAAGTATCGAAGAACTGTGTTAAGTTGGCTAAAGAGTTTCCACTTAATATGATTAGAAACATCGGTATCATGGCTCATATTGATGCAGGTAAGACCACGACAACAGAAAGAATCTTGTTTTACACAGGTAGAACATATAAGATCGGCGAAACGCACGACGGTGACGCAACAATGGACTGGATGGAGCAAGAACAAGAACGTGGTATTACAATCACATCCGCTGCTACAACAGCTGAATGGAGAGATCACAGAATCAACATCATCGACACACCCGGGCACGTTGACTTCACGGTTGAAGTTGAACGTTCGCTCAGAGTTCTCGACGGCGCTGTTGCTGTTTTCTGTGCAAAGGGCGGCGTTGAACCACAATCCGAAACTGTTTGGAGACAGGCAGAGACATACGGAGTTCCGCGTATGGCGTACATCAACAAGATGGACATCATGGGTGCAGATTTCTACAACGTTATCAGCATGATGAAGGACAGACTCGGAGCAAAAACTGTTTGTATGCAGCTTCCTATCGGAACTGAAGATACATTCGTAGGTATGGTAGACATCGTAGAGATGAACGCTATCATCTACACGGGAGATGACAAAACGGGAAGTGAACCCGAAAGAGTTGCTATTCCCGAAGATATGCTTGAAATTGCAGAAGAGTACAGAGAAGCGCTTATGGAAGCTGTTGCTGAGACAGACGATTCTCTTATGGAGAAGTTCTTCGCAGGCGAAGATATCCCAAGAGAAGCTATAATGAAAGCTCTTCGTACAGAAACATTAAAGGGTTCAATAGTCCCCGTTTGCTGTGGTTCTTCATACAGAAACAAGGGCGTTCAGCCGATGCTCGACCTAGTTGTTGAGCTTATGCCTTCGCCGCTCGACATTCCCCCGATCAAGGGTATTGTCCCCGGAACAGAAGAAGAGCAGACACGTCCCGCAGACGTAAAAGGACCTTTTGCGGCACTTGCGTTCAAAATCATGGCTGATCCGTTTGTCGGAAAGCTTGCATTCTTTAGAGTATATTCGGGAACGATTAACTCAGGAACACAGGTCTACAACTCGACAAAAGATAAGAAAGAAAGACTGGGAAGAATCCTTAAAATGCACGCAAACCATCGTGAAGAAACTCCGACGGTTATGGCGGGCGACATCGCAGCAGGCGTAGGTCTTAAAGACATCGGCACAGGCGACACGCTTTGCGACATAAACAACCCGATTGTTCTTGAATCGATGGTATTCCCTGATCCTGTTATCAGAGTTGCTATCGAGCCTAAGACAAAAGCAGGTCAGGAAAAAATGTCAATTGCTCTTATGAAGCTTTCAGAAGAGGATCCGACATTTAAATCATACACAGACGAAGAAACAGGCCAGACAATCATCGCAGGTATGGGTGAGCTTCACCTTGAAATCATCGTTGACAGAATGCTCAGAGAATACAAAGTTGAAGCTTCGGTCGGTAAGCCGCAGGTTGCTTACAGAGAAGCTATCACAAGGGCTGTTAACGTCGAAGGTAAGTACGCAAGACAGTCGGGTGGTAGAGGACAATACGGACATTGTAAAATTTCCGTTGAGCCAAAAGAGCCGGGTACAGGTTTCGAGTTTGTCAACCAGATCGTCGGTGGTGTTATTCCAAAAGAATACATCTCGAGCATCGAAAACGGTATCAAAGAAGCTGCAAAGAGCGGAAGCATCGGCGGCTACGAGCTTGTTGACTTTAAAGTCATACTTACAGACGGTTCATACCACGAAGTCGACTCTTCGGAAATGGCGTTTAAGATCGCCGGTTCAATGGCGCTTAAAGAAGCTATGGCGAAGGGCAACTCAGTTCTCCTCGAGCCTATGATGAAGGTGGAAGTGCTTGTTCCCGAAGATTACCTCGGAGACATCATGGGTAACGTAATCGCAAGACGTGGTAGAGTTGAAGGAACAGAGATGAGAGCAGGAGCACAGGTTATAAATGCAATGGTTCCGCTAAGCGAAATGTTCGGTTATGCAACAGACCTCCGTTCAAGAACACAGGGTCGCGGAAACTACTCGATGCAGTTTGACCACTACGAGCCGGTTCCGAAGTCAGTTCAGGAAAAGGTTACAGGTGCGAAGAACGCATAAGACGATTTTTCAAAATGCACATTCTACGGAGTGTGCATTTTTTGTTCGTGTGAAAGACGTGGACTTGAAAAAGAAAATGGGTTATGATATAATACAAAAAAACACATAAGGAGGAGAAAGTTATGCAACAATCAAGTAAAGGAATTTGCGTAGCATCAATGGTTTTGGGAATTGCGAGCATCGTATTTTCCTTCGCGGGAGGTTTTCTGACCTGGCTAGGTCTAGCAGCGGCGGTTGTCGGATTAGTACTTTCGATAATGGGCAAGAAAAAAGCCAGAGCAGCAGGAGAGCCGACAGGAATGGCTACTGCGGGACTAGTTACATCAATAATAGCGCTTGCGCTTTGGGTTGTAATGTTGATAGTTGGCATGTACCTCGTAAGCCAGCTTTCGTCTGCAGTAGGAGACATGGTAGACATGGTGGATATGCTTGGCTAATACCGAAGTCCGTTAGATATTTATAAGAAAACACACACCCGATTTGAAATGGTGTCTGTTTTTAAATTTAGCACTATTAGAGCGTCTGTAATCGTTCTTCAATCTGTTCTAAGTACGCATCTGCAACGTCGTCGCCTTGGGGAACTCCGATTATTGGGTCTCCGACTAGGTTTCCTTCGCTATCTAGGAAAATCGTAGTTGGGAAGGCTGTGATGTTTGGGTATATACTCGCATACAGGCTGTAGTTTAGCACTATTGAGTCAAACGTTGCGCCCGCTTCGCTAAGAATGTTTTCTGCAAGCTCGCGCTCGCTAGAGGCATCTCCTGCGATAGTAAGCATGTTTGCTCCCTCGGGAAGCTGTTCATATACGCTTTGAAGGTGAGGCATTTCTGCTACGCAGGGGGGACACCAGGTCTCCCAAATGTTGACCATGGTTAGCTTGTAGTCCTTAAAAACGTCCTCAGAAATTTTCTCGTTGGCTACTGTAGTTGTGTCAAACTCTGCTATATCTCCGAAAGGTATTATCTCTTGCGGCGAGTCCTCGTCTGTCTGTTGCTCAGCTTCATCTTCTTGCGAAGTTGTAGGTTCGTTTTCAGCTGCTATTTCCTCTGTTGCGGTGTCTTGGGCTTGCGTATCCGGCTGGGGTGTCTGGGAGGGCTGAATCGCCGAACAGCCAACTAAAATTAGCATTGTTATAGCTATAAAAACCGCTGTGATCTTTCTCATGCTCGTTCTCCTTTTGGTTTATTTATCACATTTTACCGCAAATATCCATAAAAATCAAGCAGCGAATGTAACAAAACGTACACAATTATGTTGCCATTTTATAAACTTTAATGAACTAAAATTTGCAAATGTACATCAGGCTTGAAACACAAGTGAGAGAAGCCGTGCTAAATGCTGATAATTTGCTTGTCGCTTGGTCTGTATACGGTGAATTTGCGGCCGATTACTTGAACCGGGTCTGCACCGGTGCTTTCGCAAAGTTCGGTACATGCCTCTCTTGCTGTGAGGTCACAACCCTTTTGCACGGTGCATTTTACAAGCTCCCTAGCACCGAGTGCCTCGTCTAGCTGTGTTATAACGTTTTCGGTAATTCCACCCGCTCCTACGTGAAGAATTGTAGGCTGCGTATTTGCCATACTGCGAAGTTTGGCTCTTTGACTGCTTGTTAACATTTAAAATCTCCTAAAATAATTAATCTACGAAATCGAAGACTTCGCCCCCGAGTCTGACTTCCATTCCATCCACCGCTCCTGCTTCGCGCAAGCGTTCAATAACCTTAAAGTCATCAAGAAGCTTTGCAAAGTGGCGCATAGAATCGGGGTCGTCGGGGTTTATGCGCTCGAAAATTGCATCGATTGCGCTTCCGTTTGCCTCGAGCATTCCGTCAAGACCTCTGGAAACTTCGAAAGTAAGTTCTGCACTAACAGGATCAAAGCCCTGTTCAAAAATCGGTTCGGGAATCGGAAGTTCTTCAAGTGCTCTTGCAACTGCGTGCATGAGTTTGTCGACTCCGTTTCTGGTTGCCGCTGATATTACGAAAACGTCGCCAACTACTTCCTTTAGTCGCTCGATATTTTCCGTGCAGTCGCAGATGTCTGTCTTGTTTGCGACGACGATTTCCTTTCTTGCTGCAAGTTCAGGGCTGTACTTTTCAAGCTCGTTTCTGATAGTTGTGTAATCTTGGACGGGGTCTCTGCCCTCTATTCCTGAAACATCGATGACATGTAGCATCATTCTTGTTCTTTCAACATGGCGCAAAAATTCCTGGCCTAGCCCTGCGCCCTCTGCCGCGCCTTCTATGAGTCCCGGGATATCTGCCATAATAAAGCTAGTATCTCCCTGTTTGACAACTCCGAGGTTTGGCGAAAGTGTCGTAAAGTGATAGTCGGCAATTTTCGGCTTCGCTCCGCTGACCACGCTCAAAAGTGTGGATTTTCCGACATTGGGAAAGCCTAAAAGACCGACATCGGCAATGGATTTAAGCTCTAAGACAACATATCTACCCTCGGGGTTTTTTCCGGGGGTTGAAAATCTTGGCGCTTGTCTGGTGGGAGTAGCAAACCTGGCATTTCCCCTGCCGCCTCTTCCGCCTTTGATTAAGACCGCTCTTCTGCCGGGCCTCATGTCGGCAACTATATTTCCTGTAAGCTCGTCGGTTATAACAGTTCCCGGGGGGACGCTAACGACGATGTCGGCACCGTCTTTGCCTGTCATATTCTTTTTTTGACCGTCTGCTCCGTTGTCCGCGGCAAATTTCTTTTTAAACCTAAAATCTATAAGCGTTCGTAAATTTTCTGTAGCTAAAAAAACAACGTCTCCGCCTTTTCCGCCGTCTCCGCCGTCGGGGCCTCCTGCGTTAACGTACTTTTCTCTGTGAAAAGAAACGCAACCGTTTCCGCCCTTTCCTGCTTTTATAAATATTCTAACTTTATCTACTATCATATTTCCTCCGTATTTGACGGGCACAAATCCCGTAAAAAACAAGTGTTGCACTCTGGTTTTCTTGCATGGCAGATCCTTCTGCCGTGGTATATGAGCCAGTGGTGAGCATCCGTCCATTTCTGTTTTGGAATAAGCTCGCACACCTGGAGTTCCGTCTTGAGCACATCCTTTGGCGCGCTTGCAAGACCTAATCTGTTTGAGACTCGAAGTACGTGTGTGTCTACTGCGAAAGCGGGAATGCCAAATGCGTTTGAGAGCACAACGCTTGCCGTCTTTCGTCCGACTCCCGGCAGTTTTACGAGAGCTTCCATTTCCGAAGGGACTATTCCTGCGTGCGTGTCCACAATTGCACATGCGGTTCCCTTTAGGCTTTTTGATTTTACTTCGTAGCAACCACAACTTCTTATAATCTCTTTGATGTCTGCGATGTCGCCCGCTGCCATGGTCTGCGGAGTGGGATATTCCTTAAACAGAACACGAGTAACCTTGTTTACTCGCTCATCTGTACACTGTGCAGATAAAATAGTTGCAATGAGAAGTTCAAATGCGTTTGTGTATTCAAGCGCCGGCTTTGAACCTGCATATACTTTTTCAAGTCTACCTATAATTTCATGTTTTGCGTCCATTTTGCTCCGCTTTCCTCGTTTCTCATACTGATAATACACGTTTTTATGCTTCTTGTCCAATGTTTTCACGAAAACATGTGGATTTTTTTTAAT
>CAYJIQ010000069.1:6545-8815 GCA_964370275.1 uncultured Christensenellaceae bacterium | reverse complement strand
CGTCCATGTCGAGCGAGCACAAGATGTGTTGCACGTCTGCTTCTGCAACCTCTGCGTGTTCAAGAGCGATAGCTTTAGCGGCATCTTCGCCGATGTAGTCCTCAGATGAGGTGTTACCCGAGGTTTCGGGCACATAGTTGTATTCTGCATCCGTATCAAATCCCAAAACATCGCCGGTCATTGCATTAAGCTCGTAGTCGTATTCGGTATTTCCGACCCAAAACTCAACGTCATACTGAGCAATGCCGTCGTCCATGTCGAGCGAGCACAAGATGTGTTGCACGTCTGCTTCTGCAACCTCTGCATGTTCAAGAGCGATAGCCTTTGCGGCATCTTCGCCGATGTAGTCCTGAGTTGTAGCGCTTTGTGTCGGTTGAGCCTGTTCTTGAGAAGCGGGCTCTTCTTGAACGACGGGTTCTTCTTGTGCCTGCGAAGTTGTGGGCTGGACTGAGGTTTGCGAGCTTTGGTCATAGGGTGTGCACGCGGTTGCTCCAACGAAGAGCAATGTCATGCACATTCCGACTGCACTTATCATTATTTTTCTTTTCATAATTAAAACCTTCCTTAATATATTATGTTTTACAATCTTAGTATATCAATCAAACATTAAAGTCACATTAAGAAATGAAGTTATTATTAAGATCATATAATCATTGCGATAGTGTTACTTTTTTTCAAACCTTACCGTAAATGTGCTGCCTTCACCGATTTCGCTTACAAGGTCGACCTGTGCTTTGTGAATCTTTGCGATTTGCCATACCATTGAAAGCCCCAGTCCCATGCTGTGATTAGCGTCGTGGCTTCGTGCGCTGTCTACCCTGAAAAAGCGCCTAAAGATTTTTGCTTTGTGTTCGGGAGCTATACCGATTCCGTCGTCTCGTACACTGAGTACAATGTGCGATTCGCTCTCGCTTAATCCCACGAATATGTTTCCGCCGTCCTTGCCGTAGCGATACGCATTTGTAAGTAAGTTTGTCACCAGCCTAATCATCATAGTCGGGTTTGCGCTCATCATTATATTTGGCGCAATGTCGAAGTTCATCTTTATGTCCCTCGTTGCAAATGCATCGTGTTCTTCGCATGTGATTTTGACCAGTTCACTAAAATTAAGAGTTGTAAACTCCGCTTTTTCAATGCCTCTTTCCATGCGTGTAAGTGTTAAAAGTTGGCTGATAAGCCCGGACATTCTCTTTGCCTGCTTGTCTATGACCTGCAAAGCCTCCTGTTTATCCTCTGCGTTTGCGGTGTGCCCGAGAGCATATTCACATTGCGCCAGTATAACGGCCGTCGGAGTGCGCAGTTCGTGAGAGACGTTCTGCGAGAATTGTTTTTCAGCTTCAAATGCTTCCTCCAGCCGCTCCAACATAAAGTCAAATGTGCTCGCCAGATGATAGAGCTCTTCGCTCGTTCCTTCGAGATTTATGCGCAGGGACAGGTCTTCGCTGTGGCTTATCTCCTCGGCTGTATTTAGGATTTTGTCCAGGGGTTTGAAAGTGAACTTAACTATAAAATAGCACCCTAATGTACCTATTATAATAAATACGGGAAGAGCAATGAACGCGATTTGCAAAACAGAGTCCGTTACTCCCGTTAATTCGTCTGTGGACACAATTCCTCGCACCCAAATTAAATGAGAAGAGTCTTCAACGCGGGCTAATTCGTCATAGGAGTAATAAAGCGTCGAGTCGATGATAATTTGGCTAAACTGTCCGTTAAGAAGCGGTAATTCGTCTCCATAATCCTCGGGAAATTTGTCGACAATAGGTTCGCCGTCCTGCGAGTATAGTATGGTATGAACTCCGTTAATATATAAATCAACATCATCAAGGTCAAGTTCGCCGTCATCAAACTCGAGCTCGCGAAGGTTGTTCTCTACAACCTCGGTAAGCCTGGAATAGCTGTTGGCTTTGACTATGCTGTCGCTGAACAATAGCATTAAAACGACAATTATTAATGAAATTAAAATCATCAGAAGGCTAGTCCACATGGTAATTTTAAGTTTTGCGGACAAATTTTTCATGCCTGTTCCCTCAAAACGTAGCCCATTCCACGGACGGTGTGGATGAGCTTTGTGTCGTAGTTATCGTCAATTTTCTTGCGCAGATAGCGGATGTATACATCAACAACGTTGGTCCCGCCTTCGTAGTCGTAGTTCCAAATATGATTTTCGATTTTTTCTCGCGAGAGAACAGTGCCCATGTTGTGAATCAAGAAATCGAGCATTGAAAATTCTTTTGCCGAAAGCAGGATATTTTCTCCGTTTCGTTTTA
>CAYJIQ010000069.1:5052-6535 GCA_964370275.1 uncultured Christensenellaceae bacterium | reverse complement strand
TTTACTGTACGAGCAAGACAATCCACCTCGAGGTCTGCCACGCATAATATGCTTGTAAAGTTACCGGTTTGTTTGCGTATCATAGCACGAATCCTTGCCATGAGCTCTTCAAAGGAAAAGGGTTTTATAAGATAGTCGTTTGCGCCAAGGTCGAGGCCATGCACCCTATCTGCAATTGTGTCCCTCGCCGTTAGGAATATAACGGGAGTATCAATTCCCTGTTGCCTAATATGCGTAATAACGCTAAATCCGTCTGCGCCCGGCATCATTACGTCTAAAACAATAGCGTCATACTCGGTAAGTTCTATGTATTCTATCGCCGTTTTTCCATCAAAACAGCTGTCGGTGGCATACCCCTCCGAATGCAATTTTTTTGCGATTATGTTGTTTAAATCTCTCTCGTCTTCGGCAATTAATATTCTCATAGCACCTCTCACACCCCTGTTGATATTTGTTTCGTGGCACTGTAATTATATCACACTATAATTAGAATTACATTAAAAATGGGCATCACTAAAGTTATAGGGATGCCCATTGACATTAAAAAATAAATTGAACGCCTAAAGCGACTATTACGACGAGAGCTGATATTATAAATCCGTGAATCATGGGTTTGAGCCCCGCTTTTTTCATATGCCTGATATCCGTTTTTAATCCTATCGCGGCAAGGGACATAACCATGAGGAATTTGCTCGCTTCCTTTAAAAATGAGGAAAGATCCGGGGGGATAATGCCTGCGGAGTTTAGAGCGGCAAGTGCTAAAAAACCTAAGATGAACCACGGGATTACCGAAAGCATATTTACCTTTTTGGGGCCAGCTTCTCCCGAAACCGTCGTCATCTCTTTTTTCTTTACGCGCATTCCGATTAGTGCAAAAACAAGTACAGTTGGGATTATCGTAATTGTTCGGGTAAGTTTTACCATAGTGGCATAGTCGCCGCCTCCCTCGCTAAATGCATATCCGGCAGCAACGACGCTCGAAGTGTCGTTTACAGCAGTTCCCGCCCACAGTCCGTATTGCTCGTCTGTCAGCCCGAGCATCTGCCCCATGATGGGAAAGATAAGTATCATTATCATGTCGAAAATAAATGTTGCAGACATTCCGAAGGCTATATCCGTGTCATCTGCATCTATAACGGGGGCAATTGCAGCGATGGCAGAACCTCCGCAAATTCCCGTTCCGGCGGATATCAAATTAGACATTTTCCAGTTTAGACCCAGCGCACGCCCTGTAAAGTGTCCGACACCAAAGCATGTTGCGAGTGTGAAAACCATAACGGTCAACGACTGTGCGCCAACGGTTAGTATCGTTCCGACGCTAAGAGAGGAACCAAGAAGGATTATAGCCAATTTTAGAATCTTTTTAGAGGTGAAGTTAAGCCCGTGTTGAAGGGTATCCGAGGGCTTTTTAAAAAAGTTAATTAGCATTCCGATAAACAGAGCTATTACAGATGCGCCTATCAGATGGATGGGAAAAAGCAGT
>CAYJIQ010000069.1:0-5042 GCA_964370275.1 uncultured Christensenellaceae bacterium | reverse complement strand
TGCAACGCCGGCAACTGCTGTTGCTATTGCAAGTCCCGGTATAATTCTTTTTATCGTGTTCATAGTCTCTCCTTTATTTGCATTACATATTTGATTTTAACAGAAAAGCATGATAAAATAAAGTTATGATATTTTATATATCAATAAAATAAATTTATGGAGAGCTTATGCTGGATTATAAGTTGTATACCTTTCTTGAGTTATGCAAGAATATGAACTACAGAATAACTTCAGAAAAACTAAATTTGACACAACCTGCTGTCACCCATCATATAAAGCAACTTGAAAGTGAATACGGGTGTAAACTTTTTGAGTATCGAAACAGGGTATTATATAAGACAAAACAGGCGGGAATTCTTGAAGATTATGTGCGCTGTGCCGAATACACCTCGCAAAAACTCATGAGCGAACTGGTGCAAAAGGGTCCGCCCCGGCTGAAGATAGGTGCAACGAAAACTATAGGAGACTATATTATCAACGATAAAATAATTAATCTGTTGCAGACACAAGATGTTGAGCTTACATATTTAGTGGACAATACCGATGCGCTGTTGCAAAAAATTAGGGATGGGCAGTTGGATTTTGCCTTTCTGGAAGGTTTTTTTAATAAAGATGAATTTGTCTACCATGATTTTTACACGGATAAAATCGTGGGCATTTGTAGCGAGAAGCACCCTTTTGCGGGAAAAACGGTTTCTATCGAGGAAGTATTTGAAAACAAACTGATACTGAGAGAAAACGGATCGGGAACAAGGGAAGCTTTTGAACGTATTTTGACGGACAACAACTATACGATGGATAATTTCAAAACAAAAATGCAGATTAACTCGCTAAAGATAATTGTCGAATTGGTTGTAGCGGGGATAGGAATTTCTTTTGTATATGAATCTGTGGCAAATAATCATGATAGAATGGCTACTTTTAGCATAAGCGGTATAGAGTATTCGCACAACTTTTCGTGTGTGCACCTAAAAAATATAAAGCCGTCGCAATATTCGGAGTTTTTTATGAACTAACGGTTTTATAACTAAAAAAACAAAGACTGTCCAAAAGCCGCAAATCGCGACTTTTTTTGACAGTCTCTGTTTTATCGGTGTTATACGAGAGATGCGCCGAAAGATTTGCACTCTTCGATGCCCGCATCATCCGGAGTTTCGTTTAACATAAATCCGGGTGCTACGAGATTGATTCCGAGTGAGTTGCACTCTGCTTCCCAGTTTCTCATCCATTCGCCGTCTCCCCAGCCGTATGAACCGAAAATACCGACTTTTTTGCCGCCGAGTTTGGACTTTATGCTGTCCCACATTGGCTGGAATTCGTCCTCTTCAAGAATTTCGTCTCCCATCGATGGGCAGCCAAATGATATTGAATCAAACCCGAGAACAGTTTCTTCGGGGCAATCGCCCGCTGAACAGCAACAAACTTCTGCGCCAGCGCCTTTTGCACCCTCAGCAATCGCTTCAGCCATTGCCTCTGTGTTGCCTGTGCCACTCCAAAAAATCACCGCTACTTTGCTCATAAAATTTTCTCCTTTGCGTTTGTCAGCCAAACAACCTCTCTTAAAATGTGCATTACAATAAAAAGAGTAAGCGTCAACTAACTCAACTGTAATAATTTTGGTTAGCAAGTGCTAACCAACTCAATAATAACTCATGCGTTTTGGGTTGTCAATAGAAAAGTGCAGAAAAGTGAGGTTTTTATATTGCGGATATAAAACGTATATGAGCCGTCCGATATTGACGAAGCGCAAATGCAATGATATTATTATGTTCGTTAAATAAAACTAACCAGGCATATAGGGGCAAATATGGGCGAACACGAAGAGGGTAGGGGTATAAAGCTGATGATAAACCTCTACTTCAAACGAAAAGACGGAGGAGCGCTTTTGAAAGTTGCAGTGAACTATTGGAGTACTCTAACTTGCAATTATACATTTATATGTTACAATAAAAGCTAAGAGAAAATAATTTTTTAAATGAGGGATAGGCTGTTTTGGGTTTAACGTCTGCAAATCTTGAGTGCTTTGCTAAATCCTGCTATTATTTTGAAGAAGGAGACCGTGCGTATGGCAACTTCTAAGAAAAAAATGTTTGTCTTTATCATAGATTTATTGTTGTTGACAATAGTTTCGCTCTACAGGGGATTTGAGATATACATGACCTCCTCACAAACGATTATCGACGTGCTCGGCATGGCGCTGTATTTGGGAGTTCCTGTTGGAATAGTAAGTCATTGGGCAACGACTGTCGTTCGTCGGGTTATGCACAAAACTTTAAAGGCGTATCTACTTACATTTGCGGGCGTCGCGATATTTTGGTTTTGCTTGCAATATCTAAAATGGCATGCGGTTACACTGTTAGATATTCCCGCACGATTTGCCTGGTATCTTTACTATATCCCAATGATTTTCGTTCCGTTGCTTGGGATGTTTACGGCTTTTTATATGGATAAAGACGAAGAATATCGCATAGACAAGCGATGGAACTTGATGTTTATTCCTGCGGCGTTGCTAGTCTTGCTGGTAACAACAAATGACATTCATCAGTGGGTGTTTACCTTCAAGCCGAATTTATATAACTGGAATACCGATTACTCATACAACTTCGGATACGTTGTTGTTCTGATATTTATAGTAATTGTCATACTTGTGACTGCACGGGTGCTGTTTTCAAAGTGGAGAGTACACAACCGCACAAACTCAACATATCTGCCCGTTGTAGTGTTGGGAATCGGAGTTGTGTATTTTATCATACACGGAGTGGATCGTATGATGGCATATATGCTGTTCAACCTGGGAACATTTACTTCGCTGTGGTATATCCTGTTTTGGGAATCATGTATTCAAGCGGGGATTATCCAATCAAACGAAAATCACGATAAGTTCTTCAAAAGGGCTGAGGTGGCGGCACAAATACTGGACAATGACGCAAATGTACTTATTATTTCCAAAAACTCCTCTCCGCTTACCCGAGAGCTGTTTTTAAAACTGAAAGAACAGGGTAGCTTAACGCAAGCAGAGAGTACGGTATATAATTTGGCACAAATAGACAGGCATTATGTCGCATGGAGCAGTGATGTTTCTAAAATCTCCGAGATGAAGAGGGAACTTTCACAGATTAATGACAAACTATTCGGCGAGGTTGAACTTCTTCAAGAGGAAAAAGGCATCCGCGAAAATTTGACAAGAGTTAAGCGTTTGTCGACGCTTCATAACAAAGTTTGGGCACAGACTTCGGGCTGTGTGGAGAAAATAGACGAACTTCTAAAGCTTGCAAAGCTAGACGGACACGGGGACGCGGACGTCGTTTTAAAGAAAATAACCGCAATAGCCTGCTATGTAAAGCGAAAGAGCAATTTGCTTCTCGTTATGGAAAGTTTCGCAATTACGGACAAGGACATGATAAGCACATACTCCGAGAGCTTTAAGGCACTTGAGTTTTTAGGAGCGCAGTGCAGTTTAAATTACAGCGCGGGAGAGGGCATAGATTCGAAAATCCACCTGATATGTTACGATTTTTTTGAAGCGGTTCTTGAATTAACTGATTTTGCTTCGACATTGGTGTTTGTGAATGCCACTCAAATCTCGGGCAAAATTCGCTTTAGTTTAACGGTGGAAAATTTCAGTGGAGTGGATTTTTCGCCTTTGAAATGTTTTAAAAGTGATGAACTCGGGTGCCTGTACGGAGAACTTAAAATATACGATGATGAGGGTGAAAGTACCATCGTGCTAATCTTTTCTCGGGAGGGCAGAAAATGAATTTTACAGAGCTGTCTACCGGGGAACGAGGTTGGATAATTGCGCTCACCATAATAGTTTTCATGATTATCACGATACTTATGTGTGTGGGTTTTATATACAGGCGAACATTTCGCAACGCAAAGAAGCTGTCTTCGATTAATTTATACACACTCGAAGAGCTAAACAAAATGCCCGATCCAAGATTTTACGTTGATTTTACGCCGGCATTGCTGTGGATAGACAGCATTCCAAGCTATGCACAATACATACTGTTTGCGTTGAGTGTGGCTTTTGCCACATATGAGTTTAGCTTTATGTATAGGTGCGCAAAAAGAGGGGTTATAAACATAAAAGGAGCAATTGAAAACCTACCTACAGGGCTTGCGTTTTATAACCAAACTGGAATTTTATCTCTTTCAAACCGCATTATGCACACCCTCAGTTATAAGCTTACCGGCAAAGATTTGCAAAATGGGTTGGAGTTGCAAAATGATTTGAAAACATTGCAAGGGGATGTGTGTTGCGTAATGAGCGGAGAAGAACCTGCATATTTGATTGAAGATGCGGGAGTGTGGAGATTTTCAAGGTCTTGTGTAAAGATAGATTCGGTAGAATATGTGATGCTCAAGGCAGATGATATAACAGATGCGTACCGCCTGGCAGACAACATTCAAACGGCAAACGCCAGACTGCTTCGCGAGCATGAGTGGCTTTGTGAACATATGAAAAACATCGAACAGCTTATTTCAGATGAGGAGACTTTGCGCATCAAGATGGCGCTGCACAATGATTTTGGAGAGCTCATCGCCCTTACCGTAAGAGCTATTTGCTCAGACGAGAAGGAAGAAATTATTAAAAAGTGGGAGGAGCTCACACACAAGATGACAGCGCCTGCAATATTTGGCAAAAAAGGGGAATATTCCATTGAAAACATAGAGGCATTTGCGCAAAAACTTGGGTGTGATTTGGAAATGTTCGGAAAAGCCCCCCAAGACCCACAGGTGCACGCAATATTCACAGTCGCCATTTTTGAGACGATAAAAAATGCGTTTTACCATGCAAAGCCGGGCAAAATTACAGTGACAACGACTCACAACGATGATAAAATCATAGTTATTATAAATAGCGACAATACCAAAAAGCTCACAGACATTGTCGAAGGAGGCGGGCTGGGAGCTATAAGAAAAAGAGTTGAAAGTGTTGGTGGAGAAATGACACTTACTTGCGAACAAAGCATAAGTTTGAAAATCATTTTTTAGTCGGAGGCGGGCAATGTATAATGTTTTAATTGTGGACGACCAAA
>CAYJIQ010000068.1:0-8837 GCA_964370275.1 uncultured Christensenellaceae bacterium | reverse complement strand
TTTCTGTGGGGCCGTATACGTTTAATATTCGCGCTTTTGTAATCCTATCAAGATCTATCAACAGTGCCGGAGGGAGCATCTCTCCTGCGCAGATAATAACCTTGCAGGCGGCAAGAGCAGAGCAAAATTCTTTTGACTCCATGTAGCCGGCAATTCTTGAAGGGGTGGAGTTAAACGTGTCTGCGCCCGTTTGCTCAAACAGCTTTGCAAGTTCAAGAGGGTTGTTTGAAGCTTCTTCTCCCGCACGAACGACTGTAATTCCGTTGCAAAGACAAGCTCCGATATCGAGCAAATATAGGTCAAATGAGCAGGTTGTAACGGACACAACTACGCTTGATTCACTCGCATATATACGAGAATGCGTGTTTGCCTCGTGGTTTCTCACATAGTTGCTTATTCCTATGTGTTTTATCATTACGCCCTTTGGTTTTCCCGTCGAGCCCGAAGTGTAAATCATATATGCAAGGTCATTTTCGCCTACGTCGCAGTTGGGTGCGTCAGCCCTATCGCCAACAAGTTCGCTTGCAAGAAGCGAGCCATCAAATTTACCCGGTTCGTCGCAGAGGATAAATGCTGCGTTGCTGTCGTCGCAAATGTGCTGAATTCTATCTTTGGGATATGCGGGGTCGCAAGGGATGTAAGTTCCTCCTGCCTTCATTACTGCATACTGTGCAATTATCTGAAGTGCTGTGCGCCCCATAACCAAAAGTACCTTGTCTCCGGGCTTTACGCCCTTCTTAATCAAGGACCAAGCCATGCCGTTCATAGCCCTGTCTGCTTGTTCAAATGTATATGTTGCGTCCTCTCCGATAAGCGCTGTACGCTGTGGTGTTCTCTTTGCCTGCTCTTCAAAAAGCTTGTGAAGCAGCGTTTCGCCCCCGTCTGTAACTGCACCCTTTGCGAAGCTATCGACAAGAAGTTTCTGGTTGTCATTCATCATAGAAATTTTACAGAGCTCACCCTGTGGATTGCTAATCATTGCGTGAAGAGTATTAGCCATACACTGTGCAAAACGCTGTGCTAGTTCTTCGCTGTACATGGAATCGTCGTACATGATGCATATAGCCTGCCGTGAATCCTTTTGTTCAATGTGTATGGAGAGGGGGAATTTTGGGGTAGAGACGGCTAGGAGTTGCTCCTTTACAGCATCCGAACCAATCTGTACCTCGGATTCAAGTCCCACTTGATATGCAAAAATAATCTGCGGAGTGTAGCCAAATTCATCCATTATTTTCATGCGAGGCGAAGAGCCATGCTCTATTGCGTTTTGCATAGACGTGCGTGTGTCCGCAAAATATTGAGATATGCTAATGTCTTTGCATATTGTTGAGGTCATGGGTAAGGTTTGCACAAACATGCCCACGTTGTTGCCTGCGCCATCACGTCCACTGTTTATCATGGAAAAATAAACGGTATTTTCGGCTGTAAATCTCGCAACTGTGTAAAACGCCGCACTTAAAAATACATTCGCAGCGGTAATTTTTTCCTTTTTGCAGAAATTTATCAGCACTTCGTCTTCTATAAAAGCAGTGCTCACACAAAGATTTCCTTTTTCTCCCTTCGTCACGTCGGGGGCCACACAGCTTGCACGTTCGTAATTAGCAAAAATTTCTCTGTAGTAATTCTCAGAGTCTTTAACTTCCAAAGCATCAATAGTTTCGGGTTTTAGAGCAGCTCCTTCGTATGCCGATTTTAGCTCTTGCAGAACTATTGCCAGGGAAACGCCGTCAAAAATTATGTGGTGTGCGTCTAAGAACAGGTGTGCAGTACCATCAACCGTAGCTATAATTGCTCGGTAAAGCGGTGGTTTTGAGAGGGCAAACGGCTTTGCAAAGCTTGCCGCATACTCTTCAAGCTCGGTTTGTGTCATCTCTATGACATCTACATTATGTGCAAAGTTTTTGTCAAAAACCTGGTAGAGTGCCTCGTCGCGAGTTTCGATATGCGAGGAAAATGCTCTGTGAGCGTTTAAAACTTTTACCATTGCCTGAGCAAGTTTGTCTGCATCTGCGTCGGGCGCAAATGTAAACTTCATGGGTATGTTGTATATGAGATTTTTTGGGTTTTTCACACTGTCGTAGTATATACCAAGTTGTGGCTCGCTTAGCAAAACAGGAGTGTTATCAGAGTATACTGTCTGTTTTGGCTCCTGTGATCTGTCTGTCATCAGATACTGTAAAACCATATCCTCAAGCTCAAACAGAGTGCACCCCCCAAGAAGTTCATTCACAGAAAGTTTGCATCCGAATCGATCAAAAATCTTGCTTGAAAGCACCATCATTGAAAGTGAAGAAATACCAATCGACACAAGCTCTGTATTCGGGTCGGGACTAGCAACCCCCGTAAGTTCGGAAATAAAAGCACATATCTGCTTTCCAAGCGAACTTTGTCTGTAGCTGTGCGTCTTTGCCTGTTGAGCAGGAGGTTCGGGCAGTTTTCGCTTGTCTACCTTGCCTGTCGGGGTTAGCGGCAACTTTTCCAACTGAATGATGCGAGAGGGCAACATGTAAGAGGGAAGAGACTTTGACAAATATGCGTTAATTTCCGTTTCATCTGCGGTTTCTGTGCTGACGACATATGCGACGAGAACCTTCTCGCCGTTTGGCAAATCTTTTGCAACGACGCTTACGTTGCTAATTCCCGAATATTCGCCTATTCTGTTTTCTATGTCGCCAAGTTCTATCCTAAAGCCTCTTATCTTAACCTGGTCGTCCACTCTGCCAACAAAGCCGATGTTTCCGTCGTGTAGATATCTGCAAACATCGCCCGTTTTGTATATCCGCTCATAGCCTTGTTTTGTTGAAAACGGATTGTGTATAAACTTTTGCTCCGTTAGTTCGGGTCTGTTTAAATATCCGTTGCTGACGAGATATCCCGACACGCAAAGTTCGCCAGGTGCGCCCGGCGGTAATAGTCTTTCGTGTGAATCGAGGATGTAAACGTCTGAGTTTGCAAAGGATTTGCCTATGGGTACAGACTTGTATTCAGCGTCTACCCAGAAGTCAGTGACGTATATAGTGGTTTCCGTTGGCCCATATGAGTTGACAAACCTGTAGTTCGGGGGCGGGCAGGGTGTGAATTTTTCGCCTCCAAAGGTCAAGAGCTCAAGGTATTGGTTGTCGGGATATACCGTAGCGTACCTTCTTGCAAGCTGTGTTGTAAACTCTGTATGAGTAATTTTATTGTCAATCAAAAATTCGTGCAGTGCGGGTAAGTCGAGTTTTATTTCCTGAGGAACGATAAATATGCTCGCACCTACACATAAACTCGGATAAATCTCCTGCATAGACGCATCAAAGCTAAAACTCCCATATACAGATGCGCGCATCTCGGAGGTGATTGAGTGGTGGTCAATAAATGAGAGGCAGAAGTTTACAATGTTTGCGTGAGTAATCATTACACCTTTTGGTTGTCCGGTCGAGCCCGAAGTGTAAATTAGGCAAAAGAGATTTTGCGGTGTTACGGTGGGGAGGGGAGTTGCTTGCTTTGAAAAAGACTCTATTTCATGAGTATATATGATGTTCTCAAAAAAGCCCAATTGTTCAAAGCCCTCTTCGGTGATGATACACTGTGCGGAAGAATCGCTTGCCATATACTCAAGCCTTTGTGTCGGATAGCTTGTATCAAGGGGAAGGCAAACTCCCCCCGCTTTTAGTACACCGATGGTGCAAACGGGAAACATTTCGCTTCGGCTTACTGCTATGCCCACGGGATTTCCCGGTTTCAAGCCTCTATTTATAAGTTCATGTGCAAGTCTGTCCGATAAATCGTCAAGCTGCGCATAGCTGAGTGTGCGCTCCTTATAGTGAATCGCTATCTTGTTTGGGTTGTTGATAAACTGTTTGTTTAAAAGGTCTATCATAGTCAGGTTGCGGTCATATTTCACCGTGTTTTCATTAAAACTGTTGATTTCTTCAATTTGAGCGGCGTCGCACAGGGGGATGGATTTTAACGTCCCACCTTGTAAAAATCCTTTTAAAATGCACACAAATGTCTGTGCAAAGTTCTCTATTGTCTTGTCAAAATAGAGGGACTCTCGGTATAGCAGGTTTAGTTTGTAACCGGTGTTCGTTTTAAATACGTCGACGGCGAGGTTTGAGAAGATTTGATGTGTATCTAAAAACTCCATGGGAACCTCTTGCCCATTTACAACGGGGCCGTTTAAGAGGGAACCTTGATATACAAACACTATGTCCGAGCTTATATCAAACTTTGCTGCCGTTTTTGAAAAGGCATAGCTGTCGTTGATTATGCCTTCGTAATATGAACTTTGGACATTTCTGATGAAATCCCACACGGAATTTTCTTCGTCAATCACGCTGTAAATAGGGAATGTGCTTACAAGCATCCCGACTGTGTTTCTCAGCTGTGGTTCTCGCCTGCCGTTGCTTACGGTGCAAAAAAGCGATTCGCTCTGCCCTGTCATCTTTGCCATTGTATAGGCAAACGCACTCATAAACAGACCGTTTTCTGTTATCCCGTGTTCGTTTAGTATACCCGATATGTCTTCATATTTAATGTCTGTCTCTACGCTTTTGAGCTTTCCCGCATAATTTCCCTTTTCAGGATGTTTATCAAAGATAAGGTTGGAGTCTACTTGAACTCCTTCAAGCAAGTTTTCATAATAAATTTCTGCATTTTTATACTTTTGCGAAGATTCTATAAACGGAGTTTGGTTGCACAGCGCAAATCCGCTTACGCTTTCTTCGATAATCGGAGTTCCTTCGTAAGTATTAAAGATGTTTGAAAGAAGTATCATAAGCGATGTTCCGTCAAGCAACATGTGGTGAACATCTGTGAAAAATAAAAATTCGCTTTGTTTTTCGTATATTGCAAACTTAAACAAAGGCGCTTTTTCAAGGTCAAAAGGCGAGAGGAAGTGTTCCTTTATCTCGTCTGTGCTCATATCGGTCGCGTCTACCCGCGCAATTTCAAATTGCAAATCGTTGTTTGGAATAAGGACGGGGAGGTTATCTTTGATTGCCACGTGAGTTTTTAGCAAAGGGTATAGATCAACCGATTTTTTTACCGCTTTACAAAGAGTCTCGGGAACTATCTCGGTAGATTTTTTTATGCTAAAGTAGGTGCAAAGGTTGTACTTGAGCGATGCAACTTCGTCTATGCAATCAAGATAAATTCCCATCTGGCTGTCAGTAAGCGGATAAAATTCATGTGTTTCGTGGGAAAATTGTGTTGTGTTTATTGCGCTAAGCAACCAGGAAGAGATCATTTTTGGGGTTCTTCCGGCAAATACGGAACTTCGAGAAAGCTTATAGTCACTAAGGCAATCACATAGTTTCTCAACGTCTTGTGCATCTGCGCCCAAAGTGAAGAAGTCGTCATCATGTTGGGCTTTGGCAACGCCTAAAACTTCTTGAAAGGCATTGCATAACTTGTCCTGAAGGAGCTCCTGCTCTTGTGTTATAATCGGTGTTTTTTCAAATTGTCTGTTTTCCATGTGATACCTCTTATCTTATTTGTTTCGTTCGTCTATAAAATTTGCTATGAGTTGCACAGCTTGGTTTTGCTGTTCGTCAGGGGTTATAGTTGCCACGCCGTCACCTTCGTTTGGTCCGTAATTACCAAATCCTGCGTGGTTTCCGCCCTCGATTACATATACATTTGTCGCATAATCCACACTTTGCCCGACCCTTAGGTCGTTTGAGCCGTTAATGGTGATAGTGTTTTGTAAATCATAGTCAGAGGAAAGATATATTCCGACAAGAATAAGTCCGTTTATCTTGTCAGCGTTTGAGCTTGCGTACATGCCTGCTGCAACTCCGCCGAGCGAATGTCCGCCTATATACCAGTTTGTAATATGCGTGTTCTGCACCATAATATCATCCGCTGCGTTTATTGCGAAGTTAGCCATGTTAAAGGGCATGTCCACTAAAAAGACGTTTATTCCTTGCTCTTGTAACTTTTTGGACATCGGTGCATAGGCTAAGTAATCTACTCTTCCACCGGGATAAAAGATAACGCCGACGTCACTGTCTGCCTCGAAGTGAACCAAAGACTCCGTTGCGTTGACGTTTTCAGACTCTAATACCCAATAGTATTCCTCATCAAGTGTTCGATAATCAGATGCATATATTAGGAAACCCACAAAGGCAACTACGAGCGCACAGCCGATTATTATCAACACTTTCCATCTCTTTCGCATTCGCTTTTTCATTTACACCTCCAAGCGTTTGTTAAATATATTTTATCACATTTGCAAGTGAGAATCTATATAATTTGAGCAGTTTTTAAGGTTTGTTTAAGGTTGACGAAGTATAGTAGACGTGTAATAATTTAGGTGACGGATTTTAAAGGGAAATGGTGAGAACGGATGAAAATACGAATAAACAAAAAAACAGTAATTGCAATGACAAGTGCTGTTGTGTTTTTATTGGTGTTGGTGCTAATAATAAACAGTGAACAAGAAATAACGGAGGACGTCGTACCGCAGGATGAGATCGAAGAAACGGTTGCAGTACAGACAGCTCTGCCGCTTAGCATAGAGTTTGAGGAACAGGCGGGGCATTCGCTTCCCTCGGGAGTGTTGGAGTATGGGTTTGACTATGACATTCCCGGAATCGTTGTCTGCAACTATCCAATCACTCGGGTCGGGGTGACAATTACAGACGAATCGGGAGATGTTATTATAAATGAAGAAGTTAGCTTTGAGGAAGCCGAAGAAGTTTTTGAGTATAGGCTTTATGAGGAAAGCAGAAGAGAGCGGAGCGGAACGATAAGCGGCTTATCAGACCTGACGTATCTAATGCCCGGCGCATATGAGCTGGTAATAACCGCAAAAACAGCGCATTCGGACGAGGTTCACGAGCTGGCGAACACCGAGTTTGAGCTTGAAAAGACGCAGTATGTTACGCTCACAGAGGAATATTTTTCGGACAGCTATGACATAGCGCTTGAATTTTTCGGCGGAGACGAGGAGAAGTTTATGTTTGATTACATCCCGCCTGTCGAGGTGCGAAACATAACGACTGATCCCGCTTGGTTTAGGGAGTATATAACTCGTCTCCCCGATTTTATGGGAGAATCGCTATATGTTCATGTCGATGCACAGCAGAATTTTGAGGAAGCGGTAAACTATATCGAGACGACTTATCTGCGTGTTACGACGCCCGACGCAAAACTATATGAGGAATTTGAGACGCATGAAGAGCAAGAATCTGTGCTTATCGACACGGGAATAATCAAGCTCGAGGAACTTGTCCAGTCCTACGACGGCGGGTATGTCTCTCGATTTACAAGCAGCTTGAAGCTCGTAAGTCATCATGCGTTTGGAACTGCGATTGACCTTAACGCATCTATTGTTCCGAACACATACGAGCTTTCAAACAGAGAAATTTTGCGGGACGACGTGCAAAACCATCTTGAGTATAACGGCATAAAAGAGGAAAATGGCATTGAGTATTACGATTTTACATACACCGGAGATTGGAGCGAGTTTTATTCGGGAGTTCCCGGGACGTGCCTTAACTATTTGTTATATGAACTTGCGTTTTATCGCGCAGGATTTAGTTGGGGGTACTATTACGAGAGCGTTTGCGACGCAATGCATTACACACTAACCGAAAAAGAGCTTTCCCTGCACGACGATGGGTTGCGCAAGGTTTATGAATATTACGACGAGTAGAAATAATAAGGAGATCAACTATGAAAAGAGCAATTTACGTACTCTTGGCACTGGCGCTCGTGAGCGTTTCAGGCTGCGGACCGTTTATGAGGATTGAAGTCGACGACAGTTTGCAGGAGGCACAAAGTGAGCAGGTGGAGCAAACAGAGCAAGTGGAACAGGAACAAGAGTCTGAGGTGAGTCCGGAACACGAGGAAGAGACCGAGACTGGCGAGGCGGCGGATGTTCAATTTCCCGACAACGACTTTACAAAAAACTTAGACATGGAAAGCGGAGTTGCGTTTACAGACGGAGCAGAGATTTTGATAACGCAAAGTGGGACTTACGTATTTAGCGGAGACTATACTCAGAGCACGATAACCGTTAACGTAGACAAGGAGACGGACGAGGACGAGGTTTACTTAGTGCTAAATGGGGCAAATATCTCTAGCGACCAAGGCACACCGATAAATATAATAGAAGCGAAGGATGCGGTAATTGTTCTTTCGGAGGGAACGCAGAATGTAATTTCGCAGGGAGCTGTTGAGACAAGCGACGAAGATTTCCCGAGCGGAGCGATATATTCAGCAGCAGACACTGCGATAGTCGGGACAGGAACTCTTGAGGTACAGACACAGTATAACGACGGAATAAACGGGCGAGACGACCTTGTTATCGAAGGCGGAAATGTTGTAATCAAAGCCGTTGGAGATGGGATTGTCGGCAAAGACCTTATTGCTGTAAGCGAGGTGACGATAACGATTGAGGCAGGAAATGACGGGATGAAGTCCTCTAACGACGAAGATGCGGACAGAGGAAACATCATAATAAATAGTGGAGCAATAGATATTGACGCAGGTAATGATGCAATCAGTGCAGAGAATACTTTGCAAGTTGAAGACGGTAATTTAACTCTCGTTTCGGGAGGTGGTTTTTACGAAGTCTTAAACGAAATTACGATGGGAGAAGGCTCCGGAAACACTGTTCATGCGACAGATTTGCTTGAAGAAAGTTATAAAGGTTTAAAGGCAAACGATATTTTGCTCAATGGAGGGGAATTTGAAATATCTGCCTACGAAGATGGGGTGCACGCAAACAACAACCTTACCATAAATGGTGGTGTTTTTAGAATAATTGTTGGCGACGATGCGCTGCATGCGGACATAGATCTTGTGATAAACGACATTGAGTTGGTTGTTTCGGACGGATATGAGGG
>CAYJIQ010000067.1:1314-8938 GCA_964370275.1 uncultured Christensenellaceae bacterium | reverse complement strand
AGTGGGGAAAGATGTGCCTACATGTCCGACATAAAGCGTGGAAGAGTCATCGTTTCTTCTTTCTGCAATAGATGTGGAGCTACATCCCGAAAATAAGCATGATAATAGAAATATACATGACACTATTAGACATGTGCCATATTTTCTCTTCATTTACTCTCCTCCGAATATGGATACTCAAGCTGTCTTCCAAACCCATCTTTACTTACGCCATTGTCATAAATCTCTTCAATCCTGAAAATATATGCAGGCTGATTTGTCCACTTATCCATTCCTATAGGCGTGTGATACATGTCATGCTGTGCATTTATAAACTGCTGGTATATCTCTCTCTTGCCCGAAATGTTCTCGTCATATATCTCCACCTTGCCCTTTAGCTTATATGAAATCGCAGGAGGTTGGTGAAAGATTAGGCAAGCTTCCGGATTCACCTGATAATTTTGCCAGCTATGTCTTTTTGCCATCTCTAAAGTGCCCATCTTTGTAAAGTCCATCCGTTTGTGAGCTTCGTCCCCGTATATTTGCTCAATTAAAATGCCAAGCCCACGCTGACCATAGGTTTTATCCCCTTGCTCAAAAGTAGCTATATGTTTTAAATAAATCTCCAGTATTTCTTCAAGGTATTCATCCTTAGGAAGAAACCCCACCCCTTTTACAGAGGCATTAAGCCCTGCCGGACCATTGGATACAAATGCAGGTTCGTGAGAACAGAAGTTCAAAAACATCTTTTCGGGAGAGGACATCTCTCCATTGTACAGTTTAATTACATTTTCAGCTCTTGTTTTAAATGACCAATCAAAAAATTTTTTAGAAGATTTCATAATTATCCCTTTCTTTTTTGAGGCATTGCCTCTCTTTTTCTTTATTGTTCTGTAAGTTCCGCTTTATATCTGGTTAGGTTTTCAGAGTTGCGTACTCTGAAATCTGTAAGTACAAGCTTGCCCTCCAAATTGGCAAATGTTCCCGAAGGCACTGTTGCTATTTGGTTTAACCCTCTCACATTAGTGTCCGGATGATCCGGATATGTTTTAAAAGTTCCATCCTCGCTATTCAACACAATGATGCCGCTCTCCGAAAAGCCATCTGCCTGGCTGGTATAGCTATTATCGGAATAAAAAGTCAGTTTGACATCAAATGTGCTATCTTCATCCATCCCTGAAAGCTCTGCAATAGGCTCTACACTCTCCATCTTCGCAAATCCAAGCTCTTCACCTGTACCGGAAATTGTAATTTTCAGCTCGGTATCACTTAAAATTTCGCCTGCCGCACGCTCGCCGCCGGTGGGTGTTAATGCAAGCTGAGCAACGCTCACCCCATAAGTCCCACTTTCAAAGCTATATGTGGCAGCATCTGCCTCACCTGTTTTAAGGGAGATAATGTAAGAGTCGTCCTCGTAAAAAGTCGCTGTATACATCCCACTCTCTCCCTGCGCGCTATAGGTGCCGATGGAAAATTCAGATGTAGTATCTGGCGCTTCATATCCCTCTGTTATAGGAAATGCAAACATCTTTGCCTCCGGATTATCTGCCGAAGTGGTGGTCGCAGATGCGGAGCCATAGTAAATCTTTTCACTGCCTGTAAAGTCAAGCGACCCATCTTCGGCAACCGTAAAGCTGCTTGCAATTCCCTCTGAAATGCTCTTTTGCTCGCCGTTCACCGTTTCATACACCATTATGTATTCTCCGCCACCCGTCTGCACCGTGCCGGAACTTTTGTTTACTTCAAAATCTGTCGTGTCTGAGAACATGAACGTTCCATCTTCGTTTAGCCTCAAAAACACCGTCAGTGCCATCCCAAGTTCAGTGAGATCTATGTAATAATCCCCTGCCGCTTCTCCAAGATTCACCCCGCCCGCTGAGCCGCCGGCTTGCGTTGCCGCTTCCTCCGAAGAACCACAGGCAGTTAGGAAAAAACATCCTACCATCAGAACGCTCAGTATAACAAGCATTACTCTGCCACGTTTTAGTCTTATATTCATTTCAATTCTCCTCCCTTATATCTATTATTGCTTTTCAAGGGTAAGTGCCAATAGATTAAATGTATCTTCAGTGATAGCAGGGATTGACGTTCCTTCAACCACTTGTCTCTCAGCATCATATTTTGCATTAAAAGTAGTACCCTCTTCTGCAAAGAATTCAACCACGTCGTCTACAAAAGTATAATTTCCGGCAGATGCTGTAAACGAAGCTCCTCCATCAAGTGTGGCAGTCAGTGTGTATTTACCCCCATCTAAGTCTAGCTCAAAGGAATATGTCTTTGCATCTTCAGTCTCACCGACTCCCGCATAAGTGCCGGATTCAGCTTTATCCTCGTAAGAAGTTTGATTTAACTGCATAGCCGTCTCGGCGCCACCTGTGGGCATGTCTCCCGATAGCTCCATCATCCCTCCATCGTTTAACTGAAGTGCAGCACTAAATTCGCTCAAAGTTTCTCCCATAAAATGAATTTCTACGCCGGAGGCACTGTATGTCCCCGTCTCGTTCATTCCGGGCATTTGTCCCCCGCCTTCTATTGCTACATTCATAGGATATCTGTAATAGTTGAATGTTCCGTCGTCTAAAAGCTCTAAACTAATGCGAACATCGGTGCCCATGGCATCTATATATTTTTCGCCCGTATATACACCCGTGTACTTATTTACAAGCACATCTGCCATAGCCTGCACATTTTCATCCACTGCAGAGGTTACCGTTACCGTTGTGACACCCTCGCCTTTCGCAGTTAGAAGCCCTTCCTCCGACACCTCGGCAATAGACGAATCTGCCACAGAATAGAGCAAATCTTCCGATACTTCCTCGCCCTGAACTTGTGCATTTAACTGTAGGCTAGTGTCCACCCCATTTAATATAAATGCAGATTGTTCTAAGACAACCGCCTCCGGGGCTTTTGCCCCCACACTACACCCAAACAAACTAAGGCAAAGTGCACCAACAATAATCAAACTAATTCCCTTTTTCATAATAAGCTACTCCTCTTTTATTTGTATCATTTCTCCACTAAAAAGCCATATATCCCATTGTAATTATTCGTAACCGTTGAATTATCTGCCGAAGAAAGAATTCCCTTTGGTATAACTACAGTATAGCTATGGTTTTTTTCTACACCGTTTTCAAAGAGCACCTTTAACCGATTTTCCTCAACCTCGGCTGAAACACCCTCCACTTCACTATGGTCGCTGTACACCTTGATTCCCTGTAACGCTTCGGCACTTGCATTCAACCCGGCGCTATATGTAAAGAGTATTTCCTTAGTGTCTGCGGGAATCATCGTCTCTTCTTCCTCGGTATAGGGGACGGGCATAGACTTTGGCGAAATTTCCGTCAGCGTCAATACTTCCCCCAGCTCTTGATACGACAGAGCAATTACCGCCGTACCGTCTTCTTTAATTTCCTCTATTTCTATACTGAGACCTGTGGGTATAGATGCGTTACCCAGTTCATCATAGGCGTTGGTGTTTGGATAAGTATCCGAAGCCAGCACATCGCCTGCCGTAAAGTAATCCTCCTCGCTGTATGACGATTTATACCCGTTTTCAGAGGGAACAAAGTTTAAAAATTCATCCTCTCCGTCTGCCTCTATCGTCGATATGTATTTTGTACTCGTATAAGAATTGTCGTATGCAAATCCAAATCCTCGCCATCCTCCCGTTTCACCCTCTGTGGCCAAAGAGGAGTCTACATGAAATATCCTGACAACAGGCTGTGTTAGGCGAGTGTATTCCGAGGCGTTTCCAACGGGACTTACCACTTCTACCACCAACATCTCCGTGTACATAGATTCGCTATCCTTTAGTTTGATAAATAATGCGTCGCCCGCCACAGAAGATGGTCTTAGCTCATATCTTTGTTCATTTAGTGATTTTATGTCATCATATTCAACTACGGTAGGCTCTATCCACCCCAGTAGCCATTTGCTAAATACGTTGTGATCTCCAATATTGGCATCCATCATGTCCATGCCTGCAAATCCGCCCTCCAGTGCACCTCCTGTATATGTGCCGTCTCCTCCGCTTCTCTTAGAAGTATCATAGCTGTAATAATCATTTAGTCCCAAAAGATGGCCCGTTTCGTGAATCAGCGAATTAGTATTGCAAACCAAAGGCGGAACCATAGACCAAACCGTGCTTCCGGGAACAAATATATAGCCTGTAACTTCTGTATTCCACTCACCTGGGGAGTCCCTCCATGTTGATCTGTAGGCGGTATCCCACATTCCTCCGCTGCCTGACAAATTCCCTGCCCATAGCACAATGAGGGAGTCTACTCTTCCGTCTTTATCTGCGTCGTATTCGGACAAATCCAATCCTTCGTCTATATAATAGTTTATAGCCTCTGCCATCAGCTCCGTATCAGATTCATACTCGTCCCTGTTCAATTTAGCTCTATACCAGCCCAGTACGTCTCCGTCTATCACCAAGTTCCCATAAGATGAACGATAATAATATGCCGAAAGTGAATCCTGTTTTTCAAGCGAGAACAGCGCCTCCTCTATTCCTTGCGGCTCTACATGACGAGGTCTGTGAAAATCCGGAAAATCGATCATAATTGCGAGTGGTTTAGACGTGCCGATTGAAGGCATAACTTGATCTAATCTATCTATGCCCTCCGGAAAGTTGCCCCCGGACACCGCGCCCTCAACAAGCTCTTCTGCAAACACTATCCCCTCTGAAAGGTCGGTATCGATCTCTGAGTTTTCAATAAATTCTAATTTTGTACCGGCTGTCCAATACTCTCCAATCCCCGTTTCTTCGTCAATATTACCCGAACGAGGCAGCAGTGGTGTCGTCTCAGGGAAAAACAACGTCCCTTCTTCATATGTGAAAGAAACATTTCCTCGCTCTTCGTTTTCTGCTTCTCCAGTAATCTTACGCGGAAAATAAACAGCCTTCCCTTGTCCGTCTTCCATCTCGATAGTTCCCATGCTTTTGACAAAACCATCAGTTCCGTGAATTACAAAGATATTTTCTTTATAAATTGACAGTGTATACGCTCCCATTGCATGAGCTGCCTCGTAGGAAGCTTCTTTGTCTGCAAGGGCAAAGCTTCCGCTTCCCGTTTCACCCATATCAATTTCAAGAGTCATCATACTAAGCTCAAAGTCTTGGTTCTCGGGAAAGCTCAACGAGCCATTAAAAATTAAACCCTCATAAGGTGTGAACTCAACACTTTTATCACTATATATCTCGTAAGTTCCCCTGTGTACGGCATTGTCATAGTACAGATAGTATTCAAACCATCTATCTAATATCAAAACTGCACTTTTTTCGCCTATCATCCCCTGGTAAACCCCCAGGTATGAAAGGTGTACATATTCTGAAGTTTCCGTTGCCGGCGACATATCCATGGTTTTCCCATCCCAGTTGATGGTTACAGCAACTTCTTCAAATGCACTTCCTTTATATGCGCCATCAAAATTCTCGTCTTGTCCATCAAATTCCAAAGTCTTATCGGCTGCAGCTTTAATAGTGCCCTTTGAAAGTACTCCCACTCCTCCATCCTGATACAATGTGTAACCATTTTCAGAAAAATTCAGAGTGTAGAGTCCATCTCCCTCGCCTATTTCCAGCTCATCATATACAAAAGAACTGTCGGCAATTATTTCAGGCACATTCAACTCCGTATTCTCTTCTTGCGGCTGTGTTTCAGACTCACTTCCGCATGAAACTGCCATAATCGTCATTAATACCAACACCAGACATAGTGTTAAACCTCTAAGCTTCCCCTTTTTGTTACGTATAATCATGCACGCCTCCATCTAAATTACAGTGCAACAAAATGCCACATTAGTATGCAAATCATTCCTCGCCGTCTGTTTATCGCCGTTTAGATTAGTTTATATTTACTAACTCACTTCCGGCAATTTACCTTGCTACGACAATTTATTAGACCCCGCTCTTATTCTTACCAAAGAGCATATTGTCACATTTTGTCAGTTCCAATCTCACAGTTTTTTATCAACTTACCAAAGCCGATTTTTTGTTTGATTATTATGGCTATTTTCTTTAGATTTTGCTGATTAAAATCCCCCAAAAAAATCTCCGCTTTTTGATTGGCTATTGGCATTATAATCAAAAAAGGTGCACAGGAAAGCATCCTCTTATCGTTTCATCTATACCAAGTTCACCAACATACAACTTCCAAATAATTCTATCATTATTATGTATAATAGTCAAGAAAATAAGTTAGTAGTTGCTCACTAACTTATTTTCAAACTTGTTTTTTTAAGTTTATCTTTGATTAATTTGTTAAAATATTATCTGATTTTAGCATCCGCAACATTTAAATCCATTGGATGTTGGAGTTCGCGTGCCGGCGTCCTCTATGTCAGCACCACCTGTTTTTCCCACCCTAAACCAAGTATTATGTACTCATTAGATAGCAAGTAACAAAGTACACAAAATGAAATAAATACTGTGACTTTTGATAGTTCGCCCAAACGAGCAACATCAAAAGTCACAGAACCCGAGATGCCGAACACTCCCCTCTTGTCCATATGAGCATTTTCCCAAACACACAACCTATTAGCTGTGTTTACACAACAAAAATGACGTTTGACTATCTAGTTAGGCGATGATAACCTATTATTCGTCAGTTAACTTAAACTAACAGGTTGTGTCTAATTACGGAGATATAAATTTGAAAAAGCATTGGGCAACATTTTTACTTATAGGGATAATAATAGTACTGTCATTTGTGTCAATATTTTTAGGAGCGTACGACGTAAATTTACAGGGTGTTTTAGAAGGAGATACGACGCAATTAATGTTGCTCGTTGTTTCAAGATTGCCGAGACTGCTCGCTCTTCTCTGTACGGGTATAGGCATGAGTATAGCCGGCCTTATCATGCAAAACCTCACAAGCAATAAGTTCGTATCGCCTACAACGGGTGCAACGATATCCTCTGCACAACTCGGAGTGCTTATTGCACTTATGGTTTTTCCCACGGCGGGACTTATGGGGCACACGCTCATCACCTTTGCCGCCGCAATGATAGGTACGTGGCTATTTGTGTGGTTCATTCAAAAAATTAAATTCAAAGACGTTGTCATGGTTCCGCTCATAGGTATTATGTTCGGAAGCGTTATCGGCGGTATTACGAACTACTTTGCATACGCAAACGACCTCATGCAGATTATGCAGAGCACATTTGTCGGGAGCTTTACCCTCGTCATTGCGGGAAGATATGAAATTGTTTTCCTCGTATTGCCTATGATAATACTCGCATTCATATACGCAAATCACTTCAACATCGTCGGAATGGGCGAAACTTTTTCAAAAAACTTAGGTGTAAACTATAAACTGGTCATGTTTATGGGGCTTTCGATTGCGGCACTTATAACCGCAAGTATCGTCGTAATAGTAGGAACAATTTCATATATCGGGCTTATTGTGCCAAATGCCGTCGCCATGTTTAAAGGGGACAGGATAAAAAACAATATTATTGATGTAGGCTTGTTCGGTGCGGCTTTTGTATTGTTTTGCGACATTATCGGAAGAATTGTCGTTCACCCCTATGAGCTTCCCGTTGACCTCGTCGCAGGAGTTATCGGCAGTGCATTGTTCATCTACCTACTGTTTAAGCGTTTGAAAGGCAAAAAAGCAAAAAAGGCAAAACAATTAAAGGA
>CAYJIQ010000067.1:0-1304 GCA_964370275.1 uncultured Christensenellaceae bacterium | reverse complement strand
CAAGAGCACGTTTGCTTCCTAAAACCATAATATTGGCGATTCTATCGCTGGGACTCGTTGTGGCTTATTTAACAATAGAAGTCGATCCGAATTTTGTGCAGTTTGCAATGTCTCTCAGATTTCCTAAATTAGCGGGAATGCTCATAGCGGCTTTCTGTATCGGCTATGCCAGCATAGTGTTTCAGTCGATAATAAACAACAGGATTGTAACTCCCTGTCTGCTCGGCATGAACTCCCTATACGTGGTTGTACATACGGCGATTGCGTTTTTCCTTGGAGTTTCAAATTCCATAACCTCCGATCCGCTGGTGTCTTTCTTAATAGATTTGGCGATTATGGGCTTTGTGGGAACGATGATATACAGCGCAATATTTAAAAAGACAAGATACAATATATTATATATTTTGCTTGTGGGAACTGTGCTCGCAACCTTCTTTACGAGTATTTCCAACACTCTGGTAAGGACGATGGATCCCAACGAATACGACACGCTTCTTACTGAGCTTGTTGCGGGATTTGACCACATTAATACAGACTTGCTCATAGCGGCGGTTGTGGGAATTGCGATTGTAATTCTTGTATTTTTCAGAGATTTCAAGTTGCTCAATGTGCTGATACTTGGAAAATGGCAGGCTACAAACCTCGGTGTAAACTACGATAAAACTGTCATGCGTATGCTTATAGCAACCGTGTTCCTTATTGCGATAGCAACGGCACTTGTGGGGCCGATATCCTTCCTTGGGCTTATAATTGCAAACCTTTCAAGAGAACTCTTCAAGACGTACAAGCATTCATATCTAATGCTCGGTTCATTCCTTATGGGTGTGCTGGTGTTGCTTGTGGGGCAGATACTCATTGAACATGTATTTGGCTTTAGCGCACAAATTTCGATATTCATTAATTTATTTGGAGGTGGATACTTCCTCTACCTCATTTTGAGAAACAAAGGAGCTTAAAATGCAAACGAGCGCACTAAATAAAAGTTTTGACGGTAAACACGTTGTTAAAGATGTAAGCTTTGAACTGCCCAAGGGAAAAGTTATTTCGATGATCGGACCTAACGGGGCGGGAAAGTCCACAGTTCTTAATATAGTTACAAGACTTATTTCGCAGGACAGCGGAGAGGTTAATTTTCACGGTCAAGAAATAAGACAGTGGAAGAGCAAAGATCTTGCCAAAAAGCTCGCTATACTCACCCAACGAAACAACATAACGATGAAGCTCACAGTAGAAGAACTCGTCGCTTTCGGAAGGTTTCCCTATAGCGGAAGTAAACTCACGCTCGAAGATAAAGAGATGATAGA
>CAYJIQ010000066.1:1524-9216 GCA_964370275.1 uncultured Christensenellaceae bacterium | reverse complement strand
TGAAAGTTTCTCTAGCATGGGCAATACTCCATCAAAAAGAAGTACGTCTTTTATCAGCGGTGCGTAAGTTAGCTCGTATTCTTCAACATCTGCGCCCAGTGCAAATACGTTTTCGCGGTTTTCCTCCGGAAAGATTTTATAGTAAAATTCGGGGTTAGCATAGCCCATCGCCGACTTTACAGCGTCCTCCGTGGGCATTTTGATGTTATACTTGGGGCATAACTTTTCAAAAGCGACCATAGACAGCTTCGCCGAATCTACCAAAGTGCCGTCCATGTCAAATATTATGTTCATAAAAATCCTTTCTCATAGCTTCAAATTTAAATATATAAACATTTTATAACATTTTAGGGAGAAAAGCAACTATATTTGCGTATATACGGGCGCGCAGGTGTCGGTTAGTCAAAACTTACTATTGACGTTCGCGGTTTTGCGTGCTATTATGAATTTGATAAAGAATCGCAAATTTGCGGAGGGTAATATGAGCAAGTATAATACAGAACAAAGAAGGCAATTGATGAACCTGTTTGAGGCGAGTCCACACAAAACTCTTTCGGCTCAGGATATAATTACCGAAATAGGTGAGGATAATATAAGCGTGAGTGCTGTTTACAGAAACCTATCGCAGATGCGCAAAGATGGTCTGTTGTGTAGAATAAACGCCAAATCGAATGTGGGTGCAACTTATCAATACATAAACCCCGAAATTTGCAAGGATGTAGTGCATTTGAAGTGTCAAGATTGCGATACAACCATTCATCTAAATAAACACGTCTCACAGCTTATTTTTGCAGTGGCAAACGAAGAACACGGTTTTAAAATAAGCGGAATGGGAGCATATTTATACGGCAAATGTGATAAATGTTCGCAAATTTACAATACAGGGGATTAAAAATGAAGAAGAAATTAATTATGTTACTGGCAATGGTGACGGCGGTGGTGCTTACGGGCTGTGCGCAGCCTACATCGGCTCCGCAGGCTGAATCAGGCACCGACGATGGGCAAAAAAAGAGCATAGTAACCACGACTTTTAGCGAGTACGACTGGGTGAGAGAGATTTTGGGAGAAGATGCCCAAAATTTTGAGCTAACGTTGCTCATAGACAATGGGGTTGACCTGCATAGCTTTGAGCCAAGTGTCGAGGATATCACAAAGGTAACCTCAAGCGACCTGTTTATCTACAACGGCGGAGAGTCTGCGAGCTGGATCGACGAGCTTCTGGCAATATCAGAAAACTCACATGTAAACAGTGTGGAGATTATGGAATTGCTTGGAACTGCCGTTAAGGCAGAGGTTCAAGTTGAAGGAATGCAGGTTGACGAGCACTCTCACGATCACGGTGACGAAACTGAACATGTACACGATGAAGAAACAGAGCATGCACACGAAGAAGAAACCGAGCATGTACACGAAGAAGAAACTGAGCATGTACACGAAGAAGAAACCGAGCATGTGCACGAAGAAGAAACTGAGCATGTGGGATATGACGACGAACACGTTTGGCTGTCACTAAAAAATGCTGTCGTAGCCTGCGAACTATTGACAGAAGAAATTGTAAAGCTCAATCCGGAAAACGAAGAGGCATACCGCACAAATGCTTCGGCATATATCGCCGAGCTAAACGAGCTTGACGAACAATATGAACAGGCGGTTGAGAGTGCTGAACGGGACACGTTGGTGTTTGCAGACAGATTTCCGTTTCTTTACATGATGACCGATTATGGCATCAACTACTATGCTGCGTTTCAGGGTTGTTCTGCGCAGACAGAGGCCTCCTTTGAAACTGTTGCGTTTTTAACGGAAAAGACAAACGAGCTTGAGCTGAGCAACATTTTAATTATAGACAACGGAATGCAAGATCTTGCGACTACGGTTGTACAAAGCAGTGAGATGAAGGACTGCAACATCCTAACACTTGACTCGATGCAGGCGGTGAGCCAGGAGTTGATTTCTCAGGGTGAGACATACCTTAAGGTGATGCAAGAAAATCTTGAAATCCTAAAGACAGCACTGTCGCAATAGGAGAAGTAATGGATATAAACTGTCAAAATCTTTCAATAGGATATTCAAACATGCCTATTCACGAGGATATAAGTTTTACAATACCTGCAGGAGCGTACGTCTGCGTCGTTGGAGAAAACGGCGCAGGCAAGACAACGCTGATAAAGACTCTGCTCGGTCTTATTCCGCCGATAAAAGGCAGCGTTGTTATCGGTGGGGGCGAGAAAAACCTCAAAATAGGATACCTTCCTCAACAGACACAGGTGCAAAAGGACTTTCCCGCATCCGTTTCAGAGGTGGTTCTTTCTGGATGTCTAAACAAAGTTGGTATGCGGCCGTTTTATCTGCGAAGCGAAAAAAAACTGGCAATGCAGATGCTCGAGAAACTTGGGATTTCAGATTTAGCGAAAAAAAGCTACAGCAGGCTCTCGGGTGGTCAGCAGCAACGTGTGCTTCTTGCAAGGGCACTCTGCGCAACCAGCGATATTTTGCTTCTAGACGAACCGACGGCAGGGCTTGACGTCGGTGCAACGGCAGAGTTTTATGGAGTATTGAGGAAGCTTAATGCGGAAGGGACAACCGTAATAATGATTACTCACAATCTTTGCGAGGTGATTGGCGATGCGCATTATGTACTCTGCGTAAACAACCTTGATGTGAAATGCATGACAAAAAGTGCATATGAGGAGGAACAATGAGCGAAATGTTTGCAACGATTGCCGATTATTTCTCGTATCCGTTTGTCGTCTATGCACTTATTGTAGGAGTGCTTATCGCGCTTTGCTCCTCGCTTCTTGGCACGACGCTTGTTCTAAAAAGATTTTCCTACATTGGGGATGGGCTTTCCCATATTGCGTTCGGTGCGATTGCGATTGCATCTGTGCTAAAGGTTGCAAACCAGGACTTGCTTGTGTTTCCCGTTACTGCGCTTTGTGCCATTATGTTGTTGAGGATGGGTCAGAATTCAAAAATTAACGGCGATGCGGCGATTGCTATGTTCTCGGTTGGCTCGCTCGCAATCGGATACCTACTTATGAATGTGTTTTCCGTTTCAACTAATCTTGCGGGAGATGTCTGCACGACGCTTTTTGGGGCGACGTCTATTTTGACTCTTTCACAGACGGATGTTATAGTAAGTGTAGTGCTCTGTGCGGTGGTCATAGCGATATTCTTAATATTTTACAATAAGATATTTGCAATAACCTTTGACGAAAACTTTGCAAGAGCGGTGAGGATAAAGGTGGAACTTTATAATCTTATCATAGCGATAACAATTTCTGCGGTTATTGTGGTTGCGATGAACCTCGTCGGATCGCTGCTTATAAGCGCATTGGTGGTCTTTCCGTCCATGTCTTCGATGAGATTGTTTCACACATTTAAACGTGTTATTATATCGTCGGTTATAATTTCGGTTATGTGTGCGTTTTTTGGCATTATGATTTCGATTCTATCGGGGACGCCCGTCGGAAGCACGATTGTAACGGCAAATATTACTGTGTTTGCGATCTCGTATCTCATCTCCCTAAAGAAAGGAACTAACAAATGAAGCTTAGAGTAATTGCATGTATTTTGTCACTCGTTTTCGTAACGGCATGTTCGGCGCAAGAGACTCCTGCTGCTCAGGCGACGCAACAAGCTCAAATCTCACCGGAGCAATCTTCGAGCGTTCAAGCTCCTATCGGACAAGAAGAGCAAGAGATTCAAGAGGACGAACCGGTTCAAGAAGAGCAAACTGAACAGCAGGAGCGAACTGAGCAGGGGGCAAGCTCTGAGGTGGATGTTGATTTGACACAGCTAAGCGCAACGATGGTTTACTCTCAAGTATACGATTTGCTTTCAAATTACCCGGACTACCTCGGAAAATCCATGAAAATTTATGGAAATATAGACAACTTTACAGACGTTGCGACGGGGGAAACTCTGTATGCTGTAATAATAAACGATGCGCTTGGGTGTTGTCCTCAGGGGATAGAGCTTGAATTTCCCGAAGAATTTGAAATTCCCGAGTGGGGAACTCCCATACTGATTGAAGGGGTGGTTTCGATAATTGCGGTAGGGGAAGATGAATTTGTTGTGCTCGAAGTTTATCATATGATTTTTTAATGTATAGAGCGTAAAACATAAGGGGTTTGTATATCGGAGGATGTGTAAGTGACATTGCAACAACTAAAACATGTGATAGCGATAGCCGATTGCGGCTCTATGAATGAAGCAGCAAAACGGCTTTTTGTTGCACAACCGGGACTTTCGGCGACGGTTAAGGAACTGGAAAAAGAACTTGGAATAACGATTTTTTTGCGCTCCAATCGAGGGATAAAAACAACCCCGGACGGTGGCGAATTTCTAGTGTATGCAAGACAGGTTGTTGAACAGTGCGCTACCATTGAAGATAAATATGTTTTTAAACATCGCAAAAAGAAATTTAGCGTAAGCACTCAGCATTATTCGTTCGCTGTTAAAGCGTTTGTCGAGCTGGTTCTTGAAATCGGAATGGATGACTATGAGTTTGCCTTTCACGAAACAAAGACGGCAGAGGTCATAAACAATGTCAAGGATTTTAAAAGTGAGCTGGGGATAATATATGTAAACGATAAAAATGAACAAGTAATAGGCAAGTTGTTGAGAGAATGCGAGCTTGTGTTTACAAAACTGTTGGAATGTGAAACGTATGTGTACCTGTATAAAGAGCATCCTCTTGCCAAAAATGAGCTCATCTGCATGGAGGAATTGCGGGCTTACCCTTGCATAGCTTTTGAGCAGGGGAGCGACAATTCTCATTATTTTGCAGAAGAGATGAAAAGTACGAACGATTACCCGAAATTAATAAAAGTAGATGACAGAGCTACGGCGCTAAACCTCATGGTTGGGCTAAATGCATATACGCTGTGCTCGGGGATAATATGTGACGAGCTTAATGGGAACGGACATGTCGCTGTGCCGCTAAAGGAGAGCGAGAAGATGACGATCGGTATAATTCACCGAAGTGTTGTTCCGTACAGTCCGCTCGCACGATTGTACATATCAAAGATAAACGAATACTTTGAACAAAATGGCTTGCTATAATTTTGGATTATAGCAAGCCATAATTTTTGTGTATTATTCAATAACGAGGTAGTGTGCTATACTACAATTGACATTAGAGGGCGGACAGCTTGGGAGAAAGATGAGTTAGGAAGAACAGAAATAAAGAGTACACTCGATTTAGGAAACAAGTTATGCGACGTTGCCAAGGGTTAGAAGGCGGCGAAATCTTACTGTCCGTGCCGGATATTCAATGAATCGTAATGGAAAATAATAACAAAAAAGTAATTATTTAATACTCATAAATAATTACTCACATTAAAGTACGAAAAATATAATATTGTTACATAAATTGGAGAATGTGAAAAAAATGGCAAAGTGATTTATATAATTAAAAAAAGGCTTATTAAAGGCAAATATTGAAGATGTGTTAAATAATAAATAAAAAATTACAATAATTGATAAAAATGTACCATAAATGATTATTGACATTGTTAAAAATGCCTAGTATAATGACATTCACAGGGCGGATGTTGCAAAAAAACATCTGCAAAAAAACATTAAGAGCAATATTGGACGGTTACAAAATAGTAACAATTTATTGCATCGGCGAATTTTAAACAAATAATATAATTATACCAAATAATGTAATATTATTATATTGTTTTGTTTGAATAAAAATTTGGAGGTATAGTATGAACAATGAAAGGAAGACTCGCACCGGAGTATATCTTGAAAAAGAAGCTCAAAAAAAGAAAAGCAGAGTCACAAGAACAAGAAGAGTGCTTGCCACAGTTTTGGCAATTGCCATGGTTTTTTCGATGTTTGCGGTTTCGGCAGGGGTACTTGCAGAAGAAGCGTTGATATCGGGAGGTGTTATTACAAAAGTGTATTACCTAGAGGGAGGGGCAAATGTAAGCAATATGCCCGTCAATCCCGAAACGAACACAAGTGTGTTTGATGCTGTGGCGGGAGAAACGTATACTGTTGAACCAAATATCCCCGAGAGAGTCGGGTACACGTTTATTAATTGGCAGTACGGAACGTATCATGATGTGGTGTATAACCCGAGTGGATCGATTCCCAACATACCTGAGGGTAAGGATGTATATCTTAATGCAATGTGGAGTATAAACAGCTATGATGTCACATACGAACCCGGAGCAGCAGGCGTAACGAATATGCCTGCAACGCTAGGGAGCACTCATGAATACGATAGCAATTTTGAAGTGACTTCGACAATTCCAAGTCGAGGTGGATATACTTTTGCGGGTTGGGCGACAAGCGATGTAAGTGGTAACGAAACTGTATATGAAGCGGGCAAAAGTTTTACGATACCCGGCAATGATGTGAATCTCACCGCGCAGTGGACGAGAAACACTTACACGATTGAGTTTTATGAAGAGGACGGAAGCACACAGATAGGCGAGACGCACACGGTGGATGCAGGAAGTGCATGGGACGAAAGTGTTGTGCCCGAAACACCGAAAAAGGAAGAGACAGCTACACATACATATACATTTGCAGGATGGGTACCAAACGACGCAACGACGGATGCGTTCAGCCCCGAAACTGTGGTAGAGAACCTAAGTTACAAGGCGAGCTTTACACCGGTGGCAAAGATAGTTGCCGACAGTGTAAAGGCGGATGTGAATGACAGCAAGACTTACGACAAAATAGAGCTCACATTCGAGAATTTGGATTCTGTACAAGATATATATGCAGCGATGACAGAGGATCAAAAGACGGAGCTTGACGGATTACTCGAAACTTTTGGCTTACAGCTCAGCGATTTGACTTTAGCGGTTGCAGACGCTGAATTAAGCATAACGGATGCAGGAAGTGTATCGACGACTTATGAACTAAACAATGAAACGCACGGAACTTTTGCCGAGGGAAGCATTACGCTTGATATAGGAAAAAGACCTGTGATGGTAACTGTGAACAACGACTCTAAATTTGCAAACGAAGCGGACAAGATTGATTTTGAAGGCGTTACGATCGGAAGCGTTGAAAATGTGGAGCAAAGCGGACTCATCGAAGGCGACGATATCGGAGATTTTACCGTGACCAGGGAAGACCTTTCAAACCTGCCCGGCGAATATGTATTATCGGCGACGCTCGTAGAGGGAAGTGAAAATATAAACTACGAATACAGCTATGCTGAGGGAACGCTTACTATAGCGGCTTCGGGCGATATGGTGGCAACGGCTCAATCTATAAGCGTCATGTACGATGCAACGGCAAAATATATAGTCGTAGATGTTGAAAACGAAGACGGCGAACTTTCGCAGGGCGTTTCTATAAGCTACTCTACCGTGCCGGGTGAGTATAATCTTACCCAATCTCCGCGCTTTGTGAATGCGGGAACGTACACAGTATACTATAAGGTGGAACATGACAGCTACGAAACAGTAGAAGGTAGCGCATTGGTGAATATTTCTCGCGTGCCAATAACCATAACGGCAGAGAATGAGAGCATCACGTACGGCGACGAATTACCTACAACGTTTACACTAAATGTAACGGGAAAGATGCAGGGAAGCGATGTTCTCTCACAAAGTGCAACGCTTAATACCGCAACAATTACAGGTGATGCCGCTGTTTATAGCGGAGTAATCGAAGTTGCACACGCTGCAAACTCAAACTATAATGTAACGGTTGTTGACG
>CAYJIQ010000066.1:0-1514 GCA_964370275.1 uncultured Christensenellaceae bacterium | reverse complement strand
ATGACAATACTAAAGAGCAAGGCACACAAGACCCGATATTTACTGCGACAGTAACAGGAGTAATTGCGGGCGACACAATCGACTACACTATAGTACGCCTGGGAACCGAGGCGGTAGGAGCACACGTGCTGACGGCAACTTATGTAGCCGACTCGAACTACATTGTTAACGTAGTAAATGGCGCACTGATAATCACTGCTACTCCTGTAGTACCACCGACACCTGAGGAATCGACACCCGAGGATGATACTACACCTGAAGACACAACGCCTGAGGACACGACAACCGAAGACACCACACCTGAGGACACGACAACCGAGGACGATACGACAACCGAGGAAGAAACGTTAACGAGTGGCACGACAACTGATGAAGCTGAAGAGGGAAACACATCAGTAGACATCATAGAACCGGAAGTACCGCAGGGCTCTCTTGAAGCTAATGGGGGAAGCGTGAACATCGAAGAACCCGAAGTTCCAATTTCGGCACTGGTATCAGCATCATGGGCACTTCTTAATTTGATACTGGCCGTGCTAACAGCTATGGGTTCGGTAATACTGATAACGCTGTACTTCAGGAACAAAAGGGAAGGCACGAAAAGAGGCTATGGTGCATATCAAAATGCACGAGAGGTTAAACGCAAAGGTCTGGCAAGGCTCATTTCAATAGTTCCTGCTGTACTCGGGATTGTAGTGTTCATCTTAACACAGGACATGAGAAACCCGATGGTATTTACAGACAATTGGACATGGGTCATGGCTGCAATAGCTTTTGCACAGACAATAGTTGCATTATTCACAATCAAGAAGTACGACGACAACAATGAAATAGCCGGTGCACAGGTTCAATAGCCAGAGGAAGACGCTCGAGACGCTCAAAATTCGAGCGTCTTTTTCTTTTAAATTATATTACAGCGCAAAAAACTGTGTTAAAAAAAGTAATATGCAGTGAAATTATAGCGAATAAAACATTTTTAAAATAGGGCTTGACACGAAAAAGGAAATTGTGTACAATCAAGAAGAAATGATAAATTGTGTACAATATTGCTAAAATGAATATAGTTTCCGTAAATAAGTGAAGTACGCATGTAGTTCGTCTGGTGTTTGTGTGGATTAATAATGCTGAATGTCTACACGAGTATAAGTTGGGAGGAGTAAGGTGTCTGAATATATTTTAGAAATGAACGGGATATGCAAGAACTTTCCCGGAGTAAAAGCGCTTGAAGATGTTTCTTTGCAGATAAAACCCGGAGAGGTTCATGCGCTGATGGGAGAAAACGGTGCAGGAAAATCCACACTGATGAAAATTCTGCTCGGAATGTACAGCTGCGATGGAGGGTCGATCGTTTTTGATGGAAAGCCATATGCGGCGAAAAACCCGAAAGAGGCGATGGATATCGGGATTTCGATGATACATCAGGAGTTAAATCCCATACTCGATATGTCTGTTTATGAAAATATTTTTATCGGCAGAGAGATAAAGAAATTCGGATTGGTGGATAAACGAGCCCAGCT
>CAYJIQ010000065.1:8075-9327 GCA_964370275.1 uncultured Christensenellaceae bacterium | reverse complement strand
TACAAACACGATCGCAAAGAGTATGATGTTATAGGTTGTAAGCGTGTTTAAGCTATCCATAGCAAGCAGAGAAACGATTGCACGTTCTCCTAATTGTGTTGCATACGGGGAAATCAGCACCAGATAATCCTTGCCGTCTACGCTTAAAATCTCGGGATCGTTGACCGCCAAATCTGATATTTCCTTTTTTGTCTCAAAGCTTATGAAGAAATCTTCGTTTGTCACGCCGTCTGACTCAGGAAAAACCAACTCTCCCGATTCGTTGTACTCGCAGAATATATGAACGCTCAATTCTTCCGCCTGCATCGGGAAAATATATGGGTCAACGGGCATTTGCGAAATATTCCCCTGCTCGCCATCATTCTGTTGCGGGGATATTCCCTCTATCATTAACTCCAAATTTATAGTGCGCTCGGCGACAGTAGCACTTTCGGCGTATATCTGTTGCTCTGCCAATACTTTTGCCTGTGAATTTAGATTGAACACCGAGACAATAAAAAAGCAAAGCAATGCCACCACTAAAATTATAAGGTTTGTAACCACCAGCCTTTTTGTAATATTGCTACTCATCTTTGCTTCCGACTTTATAGCCGAACCCCCAGACCGTCTTTATCTGACAAATAGCGTTCGCAAGCAACATCTTCTTCCTAAGCCGCTTAATAAGCTGATCCACTTGTCGTGCATCCCCTTCAAAATCATATTGCCATATGTTTTTAATAATACTTTCACGGGAAAACGCCTTATTGGTATTTTTTAGCAACAGTTCAAGAAAGCTAAACTCTTTTGTCGTCACGTCAAAGGCTTCTCCTGAAACATATGCACACCTGCTCTCTGCGTCGAGTGTCAAATCCAGATATGTCAGAGAGGTAGAGTCTTGATTTTGCGGCGCGGCATTGAGAGCCTCCATGCGGATGAGCGCATTTTTTACCTTCACTGTGAGCTCTCGCAGATTTATCGGCTTTGCAATATAGTCGTCACCGCCCAACTCCAGCCCCAAGATTCGGTCCACTTCGTCGTTATTTGCCGAAATCATGATGAGCGGAATTATGCTCAGTTTTCGAATCTCTTTGCAAAGGTCATACCCGTTCATTTTCGGCATCATTATATCCGTTATAATCAAATCACAGGGGGTTTCTTGAAACTCGTTAAAAAGACTCTCTCCATCGCAAAATCCCCTCGCATCATACCCGTTCTGTCCAAGATGTGTCGTCAAAATATCGCATATATTCTTGTCATCTTCCGCAATATAAAT
>CAYJIQ010000065.1:7624-8065 GCA_964370275.1 uncultured Christensenellaceae bacterium | reverse complement strand
TAAATTTTTTTCATCGCGTCTCCTCAGTAAATTGTTATATTTGCTCAAATACAGTATACCACTATAATGTGTAATGTAAAGGTTGAAGTTATGTCAATATCATGTCATTTATTACAGTAAATCACAGCGAGAAGTGCTTTTTAGAACTGACACAAAATTGACATTCTTATTCCATTTTAATAACATATCTTTTTGCTATAATAATTTTATAAGGCGAGGTACAGTGCGCCTACTCAATATCCTATGGAACAAAGGGAGTAAAAATAATGAAGAAAATAATAACACTGGCTGTCGCAACCATAATGTGCTTTACATTTGTTGCTTGCAGCACACCGCAGGAATCCGAAGTAACACCCGAGACAACACAGACCCAAGACGCCGCGCCCGAAGATGAAGCGCCTCCTGAAGGTGAAATGCCCCCCGAAGGCGAAATTCCCCCTG
>CAYJIQ010000065.1:0-7614 GCA_964370275.1 uncultured Christensenellaceae bacterium | reverse complement strand
TCATTGATGAACCTTCTGAGGGCGAGGCTTTTTATGGTCAAGACGCTCAATATGAAGGAAATCTACCGAGCTATACGGACAACGGAGACGGCACAGTTTCAGATAATGTAACAGGCCTTATGTGGACACAGGATCCGGGAGAGAAACTGACCTGGGCCGAAGCTGTTGAGAAGCTTGAAGAAATTAACGAAAGCGGTTATCTAGGATATTCGGATTGGAGAATTCCTTCCATGAAAGAGCTATATTCGCTGGTCGATTTTTCGGGAAACACCGGAACAAGCTCTGACACTTCAACGCCGTATATCGACACAGATTACTTTGTATTCACCTATGGAGACGAGGCTGGCGAGGCTAGATTTATCGATTCTCAGATTTTAACGTCAACCATTTACGGTTCGACAACATTGGGCGGGAGCACAACGGTTTTCGGTTTTAACTTTGCGGATGGACGCATAAAAGGATATGAGATTGATAAAGACTTTTATTGCTACTTTGTTCGCGGAAATACCAGCTACGGACAAAACATGTTTGTAGATAATGAAGATGAGACCATCACAGACGAAGCGACTTCCCTAATGTGGTCGCAATATGATTCGGGCTACTACGAAGGCTACACCGATGAAAACGGAAACGGCGCTATGGATTGGGAAGAAGCTTTGGCTTGGGTTGAAGAAATGAATGATGAGAACTTTCTTGGATATTCTGACTGGAGGTTGCCAAACGTCAAAGAGCTTCACAGTTTACTCGATTATGAGAAGTCCCCGGTCGTAACAGACAGCCCGGCAATAGACGAATTATTCTACTGCACCCCCATTACCAATTACTTTGGCGAAGAGGATTATGGGTTTTATTGGTCAGGAACGACGCACGATGATTTAAGCGCAAGCGAGGTAGAATACGGTGCCGCAAGTTATGTGGTATTTGGTAATTCTTATGGTGAAATGGATGGTGTTACTGTAGACGCACATGGTTCGGGCGCTCAAAGAAGCGATCCAAAAACAGGCGACGCAAGCGATTATCCCGCTCCCGACCCGAACGCTCCGCAGGGCGACGAACAAAGAGTGTTTAACATGGTAAGGCTTGTACGAGACGCAGACTAATATTTTCTAGCTAGGGACTTCTGTCAGACTTGCACGTTTGGGGCGAGGGACTGTGGGTGTCTGCGAGTGGCTTAGCATTTGATGAGAATGGTAAAAGAAAAGAGGGTGTAGATTTTTGAGCCTATACCCTCTTGTTATATTCATATTGGAGGAAAGCCAAATTCTTCATCCTCCGGATTTTACAGCCTCTAAAATAATATCGACCGCACCGCTTATTCCGACGACCGAAGTGTCTATACAAAGTGAATAATTTGTCATGTCAGCCCACTTTTTCCCCGTGTATCCTTCATAATATTCACCTCTCCTTTTGTCTATGCGTAAAATTTCGCGCATCATATCATTTTTGCTCTTTTTGTCTTCGGGAACCTTGTCAAAACAACGTTTCACCCTAAAATCCATATCAGAAGAGTAGATAAAGACTTTCAGTGGATTGTTATCCCTTAAAATATAATCCGAACACCTGCCTATAATAACACAACTTGATTTGGCTGATATCTCCTTTAAAATGTCACTCGTAGCTCCGGCTACTTCGCCCGCGGCCAATTCATTATATGTCTTAAACGAGCGGCCGAAGGTGTATCTGAAATTCCTTTCACTATTGTCGTCAATTTTAGCTACAATATCCAAATCCATGCCGGTTTTTTCCGAAACAGCAATTAGTAACTCTTTGTCGTAATAAGCAAATGCCAGCGCCTCAGCTACTCTTTTTCCTACCTCACGACCGCCACTGCCGAAACCTCTGCTTATCGTAATTATTCGTTTAGGGTAAGCATCCTCTATAGGTTGGGATATTTCGGCGGGTTTTGCGCCTGTTCCGTCGTAGCCGGCGAGCATACCCGACTTATTTAGCTTTTTGCGCGTTCTTACCACCAATAAAAACCCGACGATTACCGCACACAATTCGGCAAACGGAACGCTTAACCATATGCCATCCATTTCAAAGAAAGTAGGCAGGACAAATATTCCGATGCTGACAAACACAACACCCCTGCTCGCCGCAACAATCACCGACTCCAACCCTCTTCCGATAAATGTAAAGTACCCCGAGTTTAAAATATTAAATCCGGACATGAAGAATGCAAATGCGTATATTCTACCGCCTGTCGCCGCCAACTCCACAAGTTCGGGGTTGTCGCTTATAAACATACCCGCAAACACTTCGCCAAAGAAGAAAAGGAGTATAAAGAGCACAGTCCCTATAAACAAATTACATAAATAGGAAAATTTCATTATCTTATTTACTCTGCCTATGTCCCCCATACCGAAGTTAAAACTTACAAGCGGACCTATGCCATCGGATATTCCAAAAAGCAACATCGACCCAAGAGAACCTACGTAGTTTATTGCGGTAAATGCGCTTACTCCTCCGGGGCCAGCAATTTGCATAAGCGATATGTTGAACAAAAATGCTGTTAGAGCTATTGATAATGAGTTGACACCCTCCGAACTTCCGTTGTAGAGCACCGACCCAATACTCTGCTTTGAAAATCTTCCTGCAAATACGTTTATTACACTTTTTCGGTTAAACATCGGTGATATCGAAAAAATCAGCGCACTGCTGTATGCTATTCCCGTTGCAAGCGCCGCTCCCAAAATGCCCATGTTAAATTGTGCGATAAACAGGTAGTCAAGCGACACGTTCAAAACAACACTGAGTATTGCGCCGTATAGATATCTCTCGGGTTTACCGATAACTCTGCACAAAAAGCCGAAATAGAACATTATGCACACAGGTAATGCAAATATTGACAGGTACATGATGTATGTTGAAACGTCGGGAAGTAATACATCGTCCGCACCTAACAACGTGCCTATCTGTTCGCTTAATGTAACACCGAGCACAGTAAGAAGCATGGCTATTATTGCTATAATCATTCCAAAGGTTACAAATGCATCCCTCGCTCTTTGTTTTTCTCCCGAACCCAGTTTAATGCCCACATAGCTTTGCGTTCCGATACTGATAACCATGCTTACGCCGATTATTACTTGCATGAAGGGCAGCGCTATGTTTACGCTTGCCAGTGCATTTGAACCAATGTAATTTCCCACAAACATGCCGTCAATCATGCCCTGAACGCCCGTAATCATCATAGCGATTACAGCAGGCAAACAATACTTAACCATCAATTTTGGAACGCTTGCTGTTCCCATGATGTTTTCAACTCTCAACTTTTTCTTTTCCAATGCACACACTCCAACCTACGTTTCCCATTAAATCAAACACTCCACTGAATAATTTAACGTATTTATTGATTTATGTCAATTCAGACTTTGTCAGTATTTTGCATTTCTTGTTGAGGATGCCTCCCCGTTTATTCTCTTTTGTAAAAGTTGTTCTGACTTTGTAATCTGCACAGCCTAATCGTTAAACTCTACCGCATTTACATTTGGCAGATAGTCGGAAAACAAACCGTGTGAATATAAGCGTTTAAAGCCATATGTCCAAAGCTGAAAGGTGAATTCGCTTGGAAAACGAAAACATCACTTGAATTTTATTCCAACACGTATTATAATGTAGAAATGTAACGTAACGAAAGTGTTCTGTGGCAAGGAGGTTCAATATGTACAACTTAGCGGCTGAATTTGCATCACTGATCATCATTTGTGTTGCTATGTTTGGCTTAATCACGGATAAGAGCTCTATATCCGCGAGATACAAGGGGTTAAAATGGATGTACATATCCACACTTGTAACCATCGTAGTAACACTTGTCGGTATCGCAATACAAAATAACTACACACAATATCCTCTTTGGCTTTCTGATGTGTTTAGGACGCTCTTCTTTTTAACCTCTCCGTTGCTTGCCTTCATGTATTTGAGATACTGTGTTTCAATTGTCGGTGCCAAACTTAACAATGCACAGCTGATAAGACGCAATATTCTCCTGTCTTTGCCATATGTTCTTTATTCGATATTTGTTTTAACAAACCCGTTTCACCGTCTTATCTTTGACTTTGTTGCTGAAGAAGGATATGTTCGTGCCGATTGGGTGCGGATTTCTTATATCATAGCTTTCGTGTATTTTGCGATGCTAATAGTATATGCTTGGATATACCGGAAATCTCCACAAAAAAACGTATTGAAAATCATATGTCTTAACCTACTAATTGCCTCATTGCTATTTTGCATACAAATATTCTTTCCGTATTTGCAGACGTCCGGGCTTGCCTGCGTAGGTGGACTTATATACGTTCACTTTTATGTACTGGGAGTTTCTAAAACTACAGACGAACTCACCGAACTTAATAACCGCTTTGCTTTTACATCTCAACTTGCTAAATTGTGCAATGCAAATTCACCTTTCTTCATGGTGGTTTTCAGTGTTAGAAATTTCAAGAGCATCAATGAACGATTGGGTTTTAATGTTGGCGACGCTGTGCTCTGCGACATGGCTTCGAGGCTGCGTGCTACCTTGGGTGACGCCATGCTTTATAGATACAGCGGAGACCAATTTGCATATGTTGAAAAAAATGTTACCGATGCAGAGTTTTCTAAAAAAATTGAGGTTGCGGCAGTACACATGTGTGACCCGTTTTGCGTAAAAGGCAATCAAATAAGTCTAGACATTGTGTATGCACGGACGGATTATCCGGAGTTTGGCAGAAATATCAAGGAAATCGTGTCTGCGATGGACTACTCGATTTTATCCGTCAAGAAAAATTCAGGGGAAACAAGTTTCTTTTACGATACGTCGATCTGCGACCGAATGAAACGGAGAAACTATATAATCGATCGCCTGAAAAATGCCATAGCTAACGACGGATTTGAAGTTCACTATCAACCGATATACTCCGCTTCCGAAAAAAAGTTCACTTTGTCGGAGGCGCTTGTGCGATTTAAACCTTCAGACCAACAGCCCATATCTCCGGGGGAATTCATCCCAATTGCAGAAGAAGTCGGCCTAGTCACGAGAATTACATACATAGTATTAGAACACGTATGTATGGATATACACTCAATGATGCAAGCGGGAATAAATCCGCCTATCGTGTCCGTAAACTTCCCCTATGTAATGTTCTTGAAAAACAGCACGGTATCCGAGGTTTGTAAAGTATTGGAAAAATACGATATTTCGCCAAAAATGATAAACATCGAGCTTACCGAGAGAACGCTTGTCTCCGATGCAAGTACCGTAAAAAATGTTATGGACAGCCTGATAGCAAAGGGAATAGATTTCGAGTTGGACGACTTTGGGGTGGAATACTCCAATCTAAGCTTGTTCTTTGATATTCCGATAAATCTGGTTAAGTTTGATCGCTCGCTTGTGTATTCAGCAACGCTTGATGAAGAGCGACGAACATTTTTTAACCATCTGTTACGTGCCATAAAATCAATGAAAATCAATGTTGTAATGGAGGGTGTTGAGGAAAGAGATCTTCTCGACTATCTTCTTGACTCCGGATGCGAATATATTCAGGGCTACGTATTTTCAAAACCACTGCCAGTAGCAGAATTTATAGAATTTATGCACGAAAAGAATTAGTGAGCGAAAACACAGCGATTGGGAGTCTCACTCTGTCATTTTTAACATCGTCTTTACAGACATTTAATTAAACTTAAAAATTGTGAACTTAATACTAATAGCCCTTAGTGATATCGATAATGCTTCCATCAATAGCGTTAATAGCGATTAAAACCACATTTTTTTCTTCATTCTCCGAAATAAAACCATTGTATTCAAAAGTTTCATTTTCCGGCACAAGTGAACTCTCAATAGCGATATCTGCGTTTGCTGTAGAAGTTGAAAAAGCATAACTCCCGGGAAGATATCCGGAGTTTATTCCACCATCCTGCGCATACACGCTGCCGTAATAAATCCATGCGGGCACGAAAATTCCACTATAATTCTCACCGGGAATTCGGATTCTCAGCAACGCAAGCTCAACGTCCGAAATATCCACGTCTACCGTCCAACCTTCGTCAAATTCACCGGTTACCACCCCCTCGTAGGTGAGTTGCAACATATTTGCAGCAGTTGTTTTTATTTCATCATATGGTTTAAGCGTCGTGCCCGTTGCAACAGTTTCACCGATTTTTACAGGAGCAACCCAATAAATCTCGACAATTCCCGTGTTTTTGTCCACGATTAACTCGATAATTTCGTATTCCCAAGCAAATGTAAATTCTTCGCTCGACTTTCCGACATGTGCAGAATTTGCGAAAATCGGAGCACCTGCATTTCTGCCGAATATCATCTTATACGCATAGCCGTCATCCGTGTTTTTATCGTTGTCCTCCATCACGTATGTATCATGCAAATAATATTCATCCTCAGAAAACCCGGCAACTTTTAGAAAATCCCCACAAATTTCCAGCGCATCTTCCTGCGAAAAACTCATTGATTGAAGTTGTGCCGACGTTAATTCCTCGTAAGGCGTGAGCGCTCGGCTGTCGTAAATATTTTCGTGGCTGTATGTGAGCATGGGATATGAGTTAAACTCGATGTCTTCTGCGACTCTTGAAGTTGAGATATGCAGAAATTTAGTTTGTTCTTCGTCTGTGACATTAAGCCCAATCGAACCGTAATCCATCTCAACACCGCCCATATGTCCCATCGTTCCGTCAGAAATTACATAATTTTCGTTTTCGGGAGCTGTCTTATATTCCTGTTCAAGCCTTGCAATTTGCTGCTCGATTTCCTCTTTATACTCGCCTTGGGTATCGTCGAGCGTGAGTTTTAACCCCACTATCATTTCTTGTATCTCCGCTTTTGTTTCAACATTTTTTGACCTGTCAACGGCGGGTTCATCTCCAAACAAAAAGTTAAATACGTCATACACCATTTCCTGTGTAAAAACTTCCATGTGGGCTTCTACAATGGGCAAAGTTTGCACGGTAGGCACTGATACGGGCGCATCGGCGACGACGGTGAGCTTTCCATTCACCCCTGTTGCTTCATAACTATATATATCTTCAATTTGCATGTCGCTCGTATATGTTGCCTCGCTCGCTGTCGCCTGTTCCACCATACGTTCCGTGTCTTTTTCCACGATTATATTCTGTTCGGGCGTCGGCTGACAGGCGGTAAGCATTAGCGTCGCAAGTGATAACAATAAAATTTTTTTCATGTAAGACCCCCTATTTGTTTATAGGGTTATTATATCACTTACAATCTGTAAAATCTTTTTCGCAATGTAAATGTTTTGTTATCATTTATTTATCGTGCTTGAACAAGTACAGTGTGCTTACCCGACAATCCTGCCGAGTAGTCAGCAGTTTTTTTATATCAATACCCCAAACTCCTGTCTATAAAAGTTCCGTCTATGGCGTTTATCGTCAGTAGATTATATATTTGAGGATCTTCCGCTATTCGAACCTGTCCGTCAGTCTCGGAATTGCCGTTATTCTGAACATACGTACCCCACACCGTGCCCAAAACATCCCACACGGGAATATAATATCGCTCGTCCGAAGCATTTTCCTTCTTCACCTGCATGTAGTTCAAGCAAATGCTGTGTACGTTCACTTCTACCCCGAGATAATCTGGCAGCAAGTAAGCGTCGTTTTCTATGT
>CAYJIQ010000064.1:4639-9329 GCA_964370275.1 uncultured Christensenellaceae bacterium | reverse complement strand
GAAGCTTCTTTGTAGAGCTTATACTCATAAAGCCTCGCAATCAGCTCCTGTTCGGGGTCCATTCCTTCGTCGTCCTCATCTTCGTTTCTTGCTTTTGGCAAGAGCGCGCGGGATTTTATATAGAGAAGAGTCGCCGCCATCTGCAAAAAATCACTGGCAGAGTCCATATCCAGAGTCTGTGCCGCCTTCATATAGCTCAGATACTGGTCGGTAATGTCCGAGATGAAAATATCCTCTATCGCCACCTTCGCCTTTGATACAAGGTGCAAAAGCAAGTCTAGCGGACCTGCAAAGTTTTCCAGGCGAACTTCGTATTTCATATAAATAGCGAATAGAAGCTGTTAAACAGCGAAATCGAGCCGTTTCTCACGAAGTTAAACACCGGGTCTAAAATCCCCGTAAACAGCACAACAATGAGGATTATAAATCCGTATTGGCGCAGGGCGTTTACAACTTGATAGCTCTTTCTGACAAATATGCTCGAAACGACGTGAAATCCGTCAAGTGGCGGTATCGGCAGAAGGTTAAACACCATAAACGTAAGGTTTATCGACACCACCAGACCCAACACCTCTGCGATGTAGTAATTCATCGGACTTCCCAAAAGACCGGGCACAAATACAAGCAAGCCATAAAATATGAAAGCAAGAACAAAGTTCATAAGCGGACCTGCTAGCGAGACGAGAACATCGTCCCTGCGCGGATTTTTAAAGTTTGAAATATTTACCATAACAGGCTTTGCCCAGCCCATTCCTATAAGCAAAAACGCAAGCGTTCCGTATAGCGTAAAGTGGCGAGTCGGGTCTAGCGACAATCGTCCTAAGTTTTTCGCCGTCGGATCTCCCAATTTATATGCGACAAATGCGTGCGCAATCTCATGAAAGGGCACGGCAATTATCATAGCGAGCAACAACCCCAAGGCGTATATCGCAACCTCGACAGGACTTGAAAAATTCCCGTAAAGCAACGTCATCAACATAAAACTATACCTCCAAACACTGCATAGGACGAACAAATAATTCATCCGGAACGTCATACATCTTGCGTGCTCGCAAAACGCTTCTTATATACCCCACGTTGTCTTTGCCTTCGTATGGAAGGTGATATGCGACAACGCACTTAGCACCGATTTTGTCTACAACCTCCCTGCCTTTTGAAAGAGCTACAAAGGGAAAATTGCAAAGATATACATCTATGTCCCTTGCAAATTCCTCTATTCCGGGGGCTGTTATCGCCGCATCGCCGAGGGTTAGAATGCGCTTCCCCTCAACTTCCAAGATTATTCCTATATTCCTGACACCCTTATACTGTTCTGCATCGTGCAAAAACCTGCGATAGTAGAATTTATATCTTCCCTCATCCCTTTGCCCCGACTCACCTTCAAGTAGTTCATATCCCTCAAACGGAGCGTATACTTTTGTGTCCCTCCCGCTGAGATAGCGTTTTGTCATCCCGACAGAATGGTGGTCCATATGGTTGTGAGAGTAGATTAAAGCATCCATATTTATTTTGTCTATTTGCTCATACGTCTGCTCATCCACCCATGAAAAGTGTGTATTCGGCGTGTCGTGAAGGGCGTCTATCCCAACTGTTGCGTCTTTTGTCTTTATAATAACACCCGCATTGGCAGTGCTAATTATCTGCATCTTTTTATAGCCTCGCTTACAATATACGTAAACTCCTCAAGGGTGTTTGCCTTGACGAGTTTGTTTCTAAGCCCCGCCGCACCGTGCATCCCTTTAATATAGTGACTTCCGTGCGCACGCATCTGCCTTATGGCGATGTATTCGTCCTTTTGCTCACAGCACAGTTTTGCGTGTTTGATGCACATTGCGAGCCTATCTTTATCAGTTATTTTATCATATTTTCCCGTTTCAAGGAAGCTTAATATTTCCTTAAAAATAAAAGGATTGCCAAGAGAACCTCTAGCAACCATCACGCCGTCGCACCCCGTTTGGAGCATTTTTTCTGCATCCTGCGCCGTATAAACGTCTCCGTTTCCCACCACAGGAACTTTTACCGCATTTTTAACACGCTCGATAGTGCCATAGTCCGCCTTTCCGTGATACATTTGCTCACGAGTTCTTCCGTGGACGGTAATTAGATCGACGCCGCTTTGTTCGAGCATCTTCGCAAAATCCACCGCCGTCTCCTCGCTCCAACCCTTTCTGATCTTCGCCGTGACGGGAACTTTGACCTCAGATTTTATCGCCTTTATTATCTGCCCTGCAAGGTGCGGCTCCTTCATAAGCGCGCTTCCCTCGCCTTTCCCTGCAACTTTTGGCACAGGGCAACCCATGTTAACGTCTATACACGCGACATCTTCGCCGAAAATTTCCTCGACCTTGCCGGCAGTTTGCGCCATAACCTCGGGTTCTCTTCCAAAAAGCTGAACTCCGGTTGCGCCTTCTCCCTTAATGTCTATAAGTTCAAATGTTTTTGCAGAGCCCATAGACATTCCCTTTGCGCTTATCATCTCGCAGTAGCACAACTGAGCGCCAAATTCTCTGCAAATTGTCCTAAAAGCTCTGTCTGTAACTCCTGCAAGCGGTGCCAGCAATGCACGTGATTTTATCAACTTCACGCCGTTTCTTCCTCCAAAACTTCGCTCGTGGGTTCGGGAGTGGCAACTTCCGGCAGGTCATACTCAACGTCTATGACTTCCTTCATCACTATGTCGTTTATCAACCATGTTCCGTCGTTATCTTTGACGAGCGAAACGTCATACACTCCGTTTACCACAGAATCTGTAATCTGTTTTAATTCTTCCGTCATCTCACCGAGAACTCGCATGCTCGAAATCTTATCGGTAACTTCGACAGTCGCGTTGTTGTCGCCTTCCCAGACCACAACAAACTCCACATCTGTGCGCTGGTAAAAGGTGTCCACTTCTTCGGTTGAGTTTATCATGTACTCGTCTATTCCCGACCGAACAATGTAGCTTTCAGTACAAAGCCTCTCTATCATCTCTCGGCTCTGATCCGCTGATTCCGGCTGAAGCATTATTATCGCTCGCCTCGCAAACGCCTCTCTGACAGTAAAATTTATGTCAAACGAGTTTATCGCCGCCATAAAACACTGATACGCAACATAGGCCGCAACTATTACAAGCACGACCTTAAATCCGATATACAGTATAAATTTTCCTATTCCGACAGCAACTTTCATATACAACCTTTTTGAGCGTAGAGTTGAAGTTAAAATGCATTCGCTTTTCACCGTCAGCACTCTTTATAATATTGCACTCACCCAAATAACCTCTTCATAGTTTTTCTAATTTTACCATAGATTTTGGAGAAAGATGCGATATTTACAAAAAGTATAAGAGGGTGTATTACTTTGCAAAGCTAAACGGCTACAATATTCGTCTGAAGTTTCGCTCTCATTTGTTTTTTGTGCAAACGAAAAAAAGCGAAACTTCACATTTGTTGGTGTCTATAAATGCAATTTATAGTCTTTGATATTCGCCGATTAATGATTTTCCTTTGGCTTCATCGTCGGGAAGAACAGTACGTCGCGAATCGAGTGCGAATCGGTCAGCAGCATTACCATGCGGTCTATTCCGATTCCGATTCCGCCTGTCGGCGGCATTCCGTATTCAAGCGCAGTCAAAAAGTCTTCGTCCATAACATGCGCTTCGTCGTCTCCCGCTTCACGCTGTTTTGCCTGATCTTCGAATCTTCCACGCTGGTCAATCGGGTCGTTCAGCTCGGAAAACGCATTTGCAAGCTCTCTGCCCGTAACAAAAAGTTCAAATCTCTCTGTGAGCATCGGGTCGTCGTTTTTGCGCTTCGCAAGCGGCGAAACTTCGACAGGATAGTCGGTTATAAATGTCGGCTGAATTAATTTTTCCTCGACAAATTCATCAAATGCGATGTTTAAAATAACACCCTTTGAGTCGTTTTTGCCAAATTCCATTTTAAGCGACTTTGCAAGTTCCCTCGCAGCTTCGTCGCTTTCGCATCCCATAAAATCTGCACCCGTAATCTCTTTTACGGCGTCATTCATAGAAATTCTCTTCCACGGAGTTGCAAGGCTTATCTCCTGTCCCTGATACTCGATAACATTTTTGCCGTGAACTTCCATGCAAGCGTTTTCAAACAGACGCTCACAAAGCTCCATCATTCCGTTCATGTCGGTATAAGCTTCATAAAGCTCCATCGTCGTAAACTCGGGATTGTGCTTTGTGTCCATCCCCTCGTTTCTGAAGATTCTGCCTATTTCATATACTTTGTCAAAACCGCCGACAATCAGCCTCTTTAAGTGAAGCTCTGTAGCGATTCTTAGGTACATATCAAGATCAAGCGCATTGTGGTGCGTGATAAACGGCCTTGCTGCCGCACCGCCTGCATCCCCCTGCAAAATCGGAGTTTCCACTTCGATATATCCCCTTGAATCGAGGTAGTTTCTTATAGAGCGGATGATTGTCGAACGCGCCTTAAACGTGTTTTTTACGTCCGGGTTTACGATTAGATCGACATACCTTTGTCTGTATCTGAGGTCCTGGTCTTTAAGACCGTGGTATTTCTCGGGTAATGGCAAAAGAGACTTAGACAAAAGCACAACTTCGCTGCATTTTACGGACATTTCGCCCGCTTTTGTCTTGAAAACTTCGCCTTTTACGCCGACGATATCTCCGATATCAAAAGTCTTATAGAGCGCATAGGGTTCTTCGCCCATAACGTCTTTT
>CAYJIQ010000064.1:0-4629 GCA_964370275.1 uncultured Christensenellaceae bacterium | reverse complement strand
TGTGCCTGAGCGACTATGATGTGAAAAAAGCTAGCCTTGCCCATGATACGCTTTGACATAATCCTGCCCGCTATCGAGACTTCGCTTCCCTCCATCTTTTCAAAGTTCTCAAAAATTTCCTGCGAATAGCAAGTTCTTTCGTACTTTGTGTGCGCAAACGGATCTTTTCCGTCCTTGCGTAAACTGTCAAGCTTGTCCATTCTAATTTGGACAAACTCGTTTAGTCCGTGTTCTTGTTCTTGTATATTTTCGTTCATTAGTTCTCCTCTTCCGCACGCTCGAGCTTTAACACTCTAAAGCGTACAGTAACTCCCGGGCTTGGCGTGACTTCGATCTCTTCGCCGACTTTCTTACCCATAAGCGCACTTCCGACGGGCGATTCGTTTGAAATCAACCCTTTTAGAACGTCCGATTCGACGGAACCGAAGAGAGAATACACCTCTTCCTCGTTTTCGTCGAGGTCAAGAAGGGTAACTTTTGTTCCTATTCCCACTGCATCCGATGGCATTTCATCGTCTTCGACAACAACTGCCGATTTCAGCTTTTCTTCGAGGCTTGCAATCTCACCTTCAAGGCGGGACTGTTCGTTTCTCGCTTCGTCATACTCTGCATTTTCTGAAAGATCGCCAAAGCTTCTTGCAATCTTCATCTGCTCTGCAACTTCAAGTCTCCTCGTGCTCGTTAGATATTCAAGTCTCCTTTGAAGTTCCTCTATACCTTTTCTGGTTATAACCATTTCTTGCGCCATTGTTATTTACCTCCTAACATAGGCGTTATTTACGCATCCTTCATTATATTTTATATACACGCAAATGTCAACGATTGTAGTTAAAAAAATAAATCGCCCTCGGTCTGAAGGGCGATTTATTATCTTAATCCTCAAGAAGATGCTTTTCAAGCTTTAATTTTACACGCTGAAGCGCATTGTCTATGCTTTTTACCGGTCTTTTCATGATAACGGCGATTTCTTGGTATGATTTTCCCTCAAGATACAGCGACAACACCTCATTTTCGAGTTTTGAAAGCACCTTTGCTATGCGCTCGTTTGCAAGCTCATAGTCCTCTTTGTCAATCATAATCTCCTCGGGGTTAAGCCCCTTGCTTACCGACATTATGTCTATAAGCGTCCTATCGTTATCGTCGTCATATGCCGGTTTGTTTAGCGACACATACGAGTTTAGCGGCTGATGCTTTTGTCTCGTTGCCGTTTTTATCGCCGTTATTATCTGCCTTGTAATGCAAAGCTCGGCAAACGCACGAAATGTCGCCTGTTTTTCCGTGCGGTAGTCTCTAATGGCCTTATACAGACCTATCATCCCCTCTTGCACAAGGTCTTCCCTGTCTGCGCCAATCAAAAAGTACGACCTCGCCTTTGCTCGAACGAAGTTTTTATACTTGTTAAGCAAAAATTCAAGCGCATCTCCGTCGCCGTTTCTCGCAACCTCTGCAATGTCCACGTCCGCCATTTGTTGATAATCTATGTGTTTGTCCGCCTTAGGTGTGTTTTCCAAATTAACTTTCCTGCCTTAGTTTTTCATACATTATTATTGCCGCCGCACACGAAGCATTTAGCGAATCTATTCTTCCCAATTGCGGAACGCTTACGAGAAAATCGCTCTTCTCTTTTACAAGCCTTGAAGCGCCCGAACCTTCGCCGCCGATGACGAGCACCGTTGCGCCTTTTAGGTTGCACCTTGCCGCAGGCTCACCCTTCATGTCCGCACATGCTACAAACATTCCACGTTCTTTTAGCTGGTCTATCGTTCTAGCCAAATTTGTGACCTTTACGATGGGCAGATATTCCTGTGCACCACATGCAACCTTGCACACCGTCGAAGTTATCAGCGCCCCGCGCCTTCTCGTTAAAATAAGCGCATGTGCACCTAAAACTTCTGCACTTCTCAGTATAGCGCCAACGTTATGCGGGTTGTCTACACCGTCGAGCATGATGAAAAAGGGATCTTGTCCCCTTCTTTGTGCAAGATCAAATCCCGCTTCAATGTCCTGATATACGACACTTGAAACGCGCGCTATTATCCCTTGGTGGTTTAGTATATTTCCCTGTCTGTCCCTTGCGAGTTCGTCAAGCTTCTGCTTTGGAACCGGCTTTACAACAAGACCTCTCGTGTGTGCGAGCGCTATAATCTCCCTTAGCGATCCGTCAGACGTCCCCGCCACGACCAAAATCGAATCAATTTCCCTTCCGCTTTTTATCGCCTCACGAACGACATTTCTGCCACCAAGTATATCTACATTAACATCCATTTTCAAGAACCCCTCTCTGTTTGTCCCTAACCTCTTGCATCCTCTTGCAACTCATCTTACCCTCGCAACATGCACCCCTCACACATGAAGGTCCTGCTGTCTTAAACAGCTCGGGCGCAACTTCGTATGCGAGTTTTAATATGTCCCAAGCGAGTTGTCTAATCTCCCACTGCGCTCGGTTACAACACCTAAGCGACAGAAAGTGGTGAAGTTCCCTCGCGTTCATCGTCATCACCATTCGTGTTTCACAGGCATTTGGGAGCACAAACCTTGCGTCCTCGTTTGACTTTTCGCCCACGCCCAATAGTTCACTCCACTCGTCGTACCAAGCGCTCATCGTGCGCATCTGTTCTTCATATCTCGCAACGGCCTCTTGACCAAGCGCTTCGACTGCAGGCGGGATTATGTAGTTAAATTCACCTTGCGAGCGGCTTTGCCCGACATACCTTTGCGACTGTACCGAAAAGCTCGCTATCCTGTGCCTCGTTATCTGCGCAAGCAGTGTGCGAGACACGCCCTCTATTCCAAAGGTGAAGCTCGCATGTTCAATCGGCGAAAAGTGCCCCATGTCCACTAGCTTGTCCACCAGTTTTTCCTCACCGCCTATGCTCGCCAGTGCTTCAATGTCGCTGTCGCTATAACAAAGTCTAGCACCCATTGCGACGGTTTTTGCAGGGCTTGGAGTATATCCGAGCAACTGCACCTTCCTTGTAACCTTCATTCTTCACTCTCCGCAATCTTCCCGAGCAGTTCGTAAACCCTCTCGATATTCCCTGTAATGTAGCAATATCCGACAAGCGCTTCAAGCGCAGTCGCCATATGATAGTCAGCCCTGTTCATATTTTTGGGGATCGTCTTTACTTTCGCGTTTCTCCCCCGTTTAAAGATGTCCGTTTCCTCTTCGCTTAACATGTCCTCAATCAAAAGCGCCGCCCGAGCCTGTGCGCCCGCATTTACCTTTGCGCAAAGCCCCTTGTTTATCTGCGCTATCTGTGCATCCGATTCGCAAACCGCCTGTGTTCTAAAGTACATATCGTATACGCAATCGCCGATGTACGCAAGCGCAAGCGGATTTTTTGCACGTGCCTGCTCGGGGGTGAGCGTGTTTATTATCATGCTTTTATCTCCAAATACTTCTCCAATCCCTGCGCAATCGCCTCAACAATGCTGTCCTGGTATTCCTCCGTGATCAGTAGTTGTTCCTCCTCTGCGTTTGAGATGAACCCACACTCGACGATTACCGCCGGCGCAGCTCCCGACTGCACGATGTAGTAGTCGTTTGCAACCTGAGAGCGAACATTTGGCGGGTCTAGCACCTCGTTTAAGCTGTCTTGGATGGATGTTGCAAGCTTTTCGCCTTCTATCGAGCCGGGCGAAAAGAACACCTGCGGACCGCTTACCGCCGGGTCGTTGTAGTGGTTTTGGTGGATGCTTATCGTTACATCCTGCCCCGAAACTTCGATTACTTCCCTGCGATATGCCATGTCCGAATCCTTGTCCTCGCCCACAGCCTCTTCGCCCGAACGTGTCATCGTCACGCTCGCACCTTCACTTATCAACAGAGCCTCAAGTTTTTTTGATATGGACAAATTTAAGTCTGTCTCATACGTGCCCGCAACGCCGATCGCTCCCACGTCAAACCCGCCGTGCCCTGCATCGACGACGACGCCAACGCCTGCAAACCTGTTTTGCGATACCGCTTCCTGTTCGGGCTCTTGCTCCGGCTTCGTCAAAAATATCCCAAGTCCGACCAAAGCGCCCGCCAGCACAATCGCCGCCACCAATGTTATAAACTTCCTGCTACCGGACATCAATTTTCCTCCGAAATCTATTAGTTTTTAAGACCTTGCGCTCTGCCCAAACCCGCTTAGGGACGAGCCGTCCCTAAAAACCCTGCTGACTAAACTTCGTTTTGTTGGGGGGTATTTGTCTGCCGACAGTTTTGCCATTTCGCCCGATTCGCGTTTGCGGGCGAAATAGAATATTCAACCGAAATCCCGCGAGATTTGGGACTGCGTCCCAAATCTCGCCCAAATTCAAACCACTAACTTTCTCTCGCCAAACATAAACCTATGCACAAAACCTCCGTCCAAAACCAAACCAATAAACAATATATTTTGTCCGCAAACGCGAAGCGGACAAAACGCACAAACTTCCTGTTTAACAAAACCCTACCCGCAAAAGTTTTGCTCAATTTTTTGTCAAAAAATTGCGGGGTTTGGGGCGGCGCCCCAAGGTCTTTTAGTGTCTTTTAGTCGTCTTTTGTTGATACGCTCAGCGAAGGGTCAGCGTTTAGTGTGTTGTCTGCGAGAACCGGCGAGAAATATGCGGCGCAGGCTATCATCGCGGCATTGTCGGTACAAT
>CAYJIQ010000063.1:7014-9330 GCA_964370275.1 uncultured Christensenellaceae bacterium | reverse complement strand
TGCTGTGCTTGTTAAAGGCGGGCACAGTGTAAGCGATGCTGAGGACTTTTTGTATGCGGAAGGCGAGGGCTTTTGGTTTTCTTCAAAGCGCATAGACAATCCGAATACACACGGTACTGGCTGTACGCTGTCGGCGGCAATTGCGTGCAATTTGGCGGAGGGTTATTCGCTAATAGGGAGTGTTTCTAACGCGAAGGATTACTTGACGGGTGCGATTAAAGCCGGACTTGACATTGGCAAGGGACAAGGACCGCTAAATCACGTTTATAAGTTTTAAAATTTTTGCAGATATTATGCGGCAAAGGGGGAGCGCCCTGGGTTGTGATTTGCAGATTAAAATAACAGCGAGGGAGCCTGTAGACAGGTTGAGAGGAAGTTGTGAACTTCGACCGTAAAATATCCCCGGGGATTCGCTGTTTTTGTGTATCTCTAGGAAAAAAGAAGGAGATTCACAATGAAACAAAACAAAACAACTGTTCGCTCAACTTCTCTTTATCGCCACTTAGTGCTCGCCATGATGGTAGCAATCGGTGTGGTAATCTCGCCGATTTTGCGCATCGAAGGAATGTGCCCCACGGCGCATCTTGTAAACATCGTCTGTGCCGTACTGTTAGGGCCACGAAATGCACTCGTTTGCGCCACTCTCACAGGAGTTATCAGGATGATGTTTATGGCAATTCCACCGCTTGCGCTAACAGGAGCGGTGTTTGGAGCTTTTTTGTCGGGAGTTCTTTATCGGGCTTCAAACGGCAAAATCATCTGGGCTGTGCTAGGAGAAATCTTTGGAACGGGAATAATAGGCTCAATTGTATCCTTTCCCGTCATGGCATATATTATGGGGAACACCGAAGTAACGCTATTCTTCTATACGCCAATGTTTATCGGTGCAACGCTGATGGGCGGAAGTGTCGCATATGTTTTTTTAAAACTCTTGCAGCGCAACAAAATTTTAGCCAAATTTCAGGCAAGCTTGGGAGGAAAAGTATACGATGCTTCAAAATGTGCTGACGCAACTGCGTGAAGAAGCACCGCTAATTCACTGCATAACTAATCCGATTTCGATACACGACTGTGCAAACGTCGTTTTGGCAACGGGTGCACGTCCGATTATGGCGCAACATCCCGGCGAAGTAGAGGAGATTACAGCTACGGCAAGTGCGTTGCTTATTAACCTTGGAAACATTACGGACACCAGAATGCAATCTGCACTTTTGTCTGCAAGGGTTGCAACTGAGTTTAAAATTCCGATTATACTGGATGCAGTGGGGGTAGCTTGCAGTTCGCTAAGAAAAAGCTTTGCAGAGCGGTTGATAGAATCATATAATATTTCACTCATCAAGGGGAACTATTCAGAAATATCATCTCTGTTTTCAGGAGAAAAAACTGTGGGGATTGATGTGTCTGAGCATCATAAAATAACAAAACAAAATGTGAACGAACATGCAAAAAGGTTGATAGAATTTTCAAGAAGGTGTAAAATAGATTTATTATCCACCGGACTTGCAGACATCGTTGCATCTCAAAGCAGGGCAACCGTTATTTCAGGGGGAGACGACTCTCTTGGTCTTATAACGGGAACCGGTTGTATGGTGGGTGCTCTTTGCGCAAGTTTTGCAAGCGTTTTGTCTCCATTAAAAGCTGCGGTGTTAGCATGTTCGTATTTTGCGGTTGCAGCCGAGATGGCAGATAAAGCAAAAGGCCTTGGCACTTTTGCCGTGACATTACACGACTCGCTTTCACAAATGGACGCAGATAAACTAGAGGAAAAACTAAATAACTTGGAGGAAATTGATGAGAGTTGACGTTACCTTATATCTTGTTACCGACTTTGCGGGACGCAGTGAAGAGGATTTCTTAAACTGTGTGGAAAGAGCATGTAAAAGTGGAGTAACCATCGTTCAGTTGCGTGAAAAGGAGCTTACAAGTGCGGAGTATTTGAGGCTTGCAATAGCTGTAAAAGAGATTACAGACAGATATGAAATTCCGCTTATAATCGACGACAGAGTGGACATAGCGCTTGCGTGCGACTGTGCCGGGGTGCATGTCGGGGCCGAAGATTTGCCCGTTTGTATGGCAAGAAAACTACTAGGCAAGGACAAGATAGTCGGAGCAACAGCTAAAACAGTGGAAGTCGCCAAGCTTGCGTATGAGCAGGGTGCAGATTATCTTGGTGTTGGAGCGATTTATCCTACGACAACAAAGGTGAAGACAAAGATAACAAGCATAGAAACGCTCAACGAAATTTGCAAGAGTGTGCCCGTTCCTGTTGTTGCAATAGGCGGATTAAACGCTCAGAATATTGATGTTTTAAGAAGT
>CAYJIQ010000063.1:5222-7004 GCA_964370275.1 uncultured Christensenellaceae bacterium | reverse complement strand
TGTCTCGGCAATAATGAAGGCGTCTGATGCGACAGAGGCGACTTTAGAACTAAGGACTATCGTGAAAGATTTGCTGGGGAAATAAATGTAATTCTCAATTGTAGGGGGCTAAGCAGTATACTTGTTGCCGACAATTTTATTTCAGGGCATTAAAAAAGCAGATTTGCAAACACTTTTTGTTGTAGCAAATCTGCTTTTTTATTATTTAGCGTCGAAGTATTCGTTTAACTTCTTTTCGATAGCGTCTGCGTCTGTTCCGTGCACAGCACACGCCTGTGCAAGCGTCTCCATAGCCGAAGCAGGGCAACCAAGGCAGTGCATGCCGCTCTCCATCAATATGGGAGCACACCCCGGATCCTTTTGCAAGATCTCACTTATCATCATATTCTTAGTAACTGTAGCCATTCTTCTCTCTCCTTCTTATATTAAATATATTTTATGCTATATTGTGCATAATATTCATGTTTTCTTTTTAAATTTTTCACTGCACTTAGGGCAGGTAATCATAATCGTTCCCTTGCCTTTTGGGACACGAACTTCTTGCTTGCATTTTGGGCATTTGTATCGAACAAAATTCTTAGCTTCTTCTCTTTTAGCCTGCTGTTGGGCCTTCATTTTCTGCTGTGCCGCCTTTTGCTCGGGGCTGTTGCTGAAAGTGCGCTTAAACCAAAAGGCAATAGGACCCCAAAATTTCATAAATACAGCATTTTCTTTGCGCCTTGCAAGAATGTTTTTTGAAAACATACGCAAGATGGCAAGAGCAATAATGACTATTGAGATAGCCTTAGTTTCTATATAGGGAAAAAAACCCAACACGAGAGATAAAATAATGATGGCGAAATTCAGCTCGTCTCCGCCGTATCGACCGATCATTTTGTTTCTAAACCAATTCATAGTAGTCCTCCTTAAAAAGTCCACAATTATTAATATAATACCGCGGCGTAAAATAGTCAATATTAAAGTGTGTGAAATTTATGTGAAACGCAAAATGAATGCAGTATTTTTCAACTGATTTGAAAATAAATAAATTAATCACACAAAGTGCTTGACAGCGGTGAGAAAATCATGTAAAATACTTGGTGTTAAGAAGAAACCGCTCGTTTCTCACCTGCCGACAAAAGTCAGGCAAGGTTAATAGCAAAGCAACATAACATTGCGGGCGGTTTACGCCGGCAATTTTTTATTGCTCGGTTGTCCATCGCAATGCGACGCCAAAACGGCGATGCATACATTTTATTTGTAAAGGAGGCGTTTTCCATAGCTAATGAACTGCTTATCAACGAACAGATAACGAACAAAGAGGTTCGAGTGATAAACGAAAACGGCGATCAAATGGGCATTATGCTCACATCACAGGCACTTAGGATTGCAAGTGAAGCCGACCTTGACTTAGTAAACATTTCTCCCAAAGCAGAACCGCCAGTCTGTAAGATAATGGACTACGGCAAATATCGCTTTGAACAAGGGAAAAAACAGAAGGAAGCTCGCAAAAACCAACACGTTGTTTCCATCAAGGAAATGCGTCTTTCACCAACAATAGACGTTCACGACATGCAGGTGAAAGCGAATAACGTATCAAAGTTTTTAAAAGGCGGTGACAAGGTAAAGGTCACTATCCGTTTTCGAGGCAGACAGCTTAGCCATACGGAAAATGGTCTCACCGTCATGAACAAATTCCTTGAGATGCTTGACAATGCCCATGTAGAAAAGGCGGCAAAGCTCGAAGGCAGGAGCATGTTCATGATACTCGCACCAAAGAATTAACCCAAGAGAGGAGGGCAT
>CAYJIQ010000063.1:639-5212 GCA_964370275.1 uncultured Christensenellaceae bacterium | reverse complement strand
CGAAGATGAAGACGCACAGAGGAGCTGCAAAAAGATTTAGCCTGACAAAATCGGGCAGAGTTAAAAGAGGAAAGGCTTTTCGAAGCCATATTCTAAATAAAAAGACGACAAAGCGCAAGCGTAACCTGAGAAAAGGTGGATACATCTCCCCAGCCGAGGAGAGAAACATAAGAGAGCTTATTCCTTATAAATAAGCTATAAAAGAAGGAGGATTACAATGGCAAGAGTAAAAAGAGCTGTCAACGCTCATAAAAAACGCAGAAAAATATTAAAACTCGCAAAGGGTTATTTTGGTGCAAAATCCAAACAATACAGAACGGCTAAAGAAGCCGTAATGAAGTCACAAAAGTATTCATATATCGGAAGAAAGCACAAGAAGAGAGACTTTAGAAAGCTTTGGATTGCTCGTATCAACGCTGCAGCAAGGCTTAATGGCCTCAGCTACTCTAAGTTGATAAACGGTCTAAAGAAGTCTGGAGTTGAAGTCAACCGCAAGATTTTAGCTGACATCGCAGTAAACGATGCTGCTACGTTTACACAACTTGCCGAGACTGCAAAAGCAGGACTTGCAAAATAAATAATAATTTTCAGGCTGACACAAACTCGGACAAGCTAACCGGATTTGGTGCTCAGCCTATTTTTAAGATATGAATGAAATTTTAAGTACACAAAACGCACGTGTCAAACAGTGGCGAAAATTGAAACAAGCGAAGTACCGACTCGAGCAGGGTCTATTTGTTGCTGAAGGAATTAAACTCAGTAAAGAGGCGCTTTTGCACACGGACGCAACGGTGTTGATTATCGAAAGCAACTCAGCAGAAGATTTTTCCGAATTGATTGGCTTAGCACAAAACAAGAAGTGCGAGATTGTGCTGGCGAATAAACCTGTTATAGAGAGTTTGTGTGAAACAAAAACACCTCAACTTTCACTTGTTATTTCAAAAATTCCAAACAATAAAACTATCACTTACGAAAAAAATGCTGTCTTTCTTGAAAATGTGTCAGACCCGGGCAATGTTGGCGCGATAATAAGAACTGCAGACGCCGCAGGAATTGCTACAGTTGTGCTTTCTCAATCTTGCGCAAATCTATATTCGCCAAAGGTAATAAGATCGTCGATGGGATCTGTTTTTCACGTCGATGCAATGCAGACGGTTGGATTTTACGAAGAGTTGAGGAGCTTTGTGGATTGTGGATTTAATGTTATTGCAGGTTCTCTGGACGGAAATTCGCAGCTTCCCAAAGGTAAAAACTGCATACTGGTCGGAAATGAAGGGAAAGGTTTAACAAACCGAGCACTGGATATATGCACGCATCCGTATAAAATTCCTATGCCGGGTTTTGCGGAGAGTTTAAACGTCGCTGTTGCGGCATCTTTAATGATTTATAAGGCGAATGAGATTATTTAGCTTATATTTATTCATTTTTTGTTGATTTAAGGGTAAAGACATGTTAATATATAAATGTTCTTATTTTGCACAAAAAGCATATAATTAAATGTGTGCTTTGGAGGTAACTTATGAATCTTTGTAAACTCAGGCAAAAAGAGGTTGTCAATATAAATAACGGCAAAAGCATGGGCTATATATGCGACATGATTTTTGACGTCTGTAGTGGATGCATTTGCTCGATTGTGGTACCGGGCGGTGGTGGCCTAAAGTGTATATTCGGGAATAAAAAGACAGTTATTCCTTGGAAGCACATATGTAAAATAGGCGAGGATGTTATTCTCGTTGAGATAGACCAAATATGCGAATGATAAAGAGGGTTTAATATGAAATGTGTATACTGCGGTTTTGCAGAAAGCAAAGTTGTCGATTCAAGGCCGATTGATGAAGGAACTTCGACTAGAAGACGGCGTGAGTGTCTCAGCTGTTCAAGGCGCTTTACGACGTATGAAAAAGCAGAACAGACGCCCATGATGGTCATCAAAAAGGACGGTCGCAGAGAGGCTTTTGATGTAGAGAAAGTGAAGAAGGGAATGCTTAAGGCTTGTGAGAAGCGCAACGTCTCGATGGACGAAATAGACAGTCTTGCAATTCAGGTCGAGCGTGCAGTCACAAACCTAGCCAGTTCGGAGATAGATGCAGAACAAATTGGCGAAATTGTCATGAAGGAGCTAAAAAACATAGACAAGGTTGCCTATGTCAGGTTTGCTTCGGTCTATAGGGAGTTTAACGACGTAAGCACTTTTATGGACGAGCTAAAAAGGCTGTTCCCTGAAAACAATGATGCCTGAGTATAACGTAAACAGAGGTTTTGAGCTTGTTAGAAGCAACGGTGTTGTCTATTTTAAAGCACCTTCTATCGAGAAGCTCGGCTACTATAAGCACGGATTTTCTTCGAGAATCGGTGGTGTTAGCGAAGCTCCTTTTGACAGCTTGAACTTGAGCTTTACGCGCGAAAAAAACGAGAAGAATAGAATTGAGAATTTCTCCAGGCTTGCAAATGCAGTTGGTGTGAGTGCGAGCGACATGGTGCTGATTAATTACGAACACGGAGTGAACATCGAAGAGGCTGGTTGCGAACATAGAGGGATGGGCATATCAGAGAAAATGCAACTTCCTTTTTGTGATGGACTAATCGTGACAGAGCCGGGAGTTTGTGCCGTTAGCCTACACGCAGATTGCACGCCAATATTTTTTGCCGACAAAAAGGGTAGAGCAGCGGGAGTTTGCCATGCGGGCTGGAGAGGTGTACACTCAAACATTGTTCAAAAAATTGCTAGCAAGATGAAATTGTCCGCAGGAATTGAAGCCTATGATATAGTGTTTGCGTTTGGTGCGTTTATTTCTTCGTGTTGTTTTGAGGTTAAAGACGATGTTTCTTCACTTTTTCTTGCTGACTACGGTGAAGAGGTTAGAAAGGTTAGTGACGGCGTTCAGTATATCGACATGGAATACGCTTTAACTAAGCAGTTGGAACGCTCAGGCGTGCCTTCGCACAACGTAACCTTTATGGGAATGTGTACGAGCTGCGAGAAAGAGCTGTTTTATTCTTATAGGCGGGACAGTGGCCAAACGGGCGCACAGGCAGGCTTGATTCAAATAAATCAACCGAAAACAATTGCATAGTAACTATGCTAAAAACTCCTAGATTTTATTTTCTTTTTCAATATATCTTAAAACCTCAACTTTTTCGATAAATATTTTGCTCTAAGATGACAAAATGATATTGCAAATGCACAATACATATGGTATAATTTGTAACAAACACAATATATAGTGATATATTGTGTATTTTTTTAAGGAGGATTCAATGGAGCTTAATAATAATGCAATAAAAGTTCTTGATCGTAGATATTTAATTAAAGATGAAGAGGGAAAACCTGTAGAGACGTATCAGGACATGTTCATGCGCGTAGCAAGGACAATCGCAGAGGGTGACCTTGAATATAACAAGGATAGCGATGTAGATTCGCTCGCTAAGGTATTTTACGAAGAGATGATGTCGCTTAGATTTATGCCAAATTCTCCAACACTCATGAATGCAGGAAGACAGCTTGGTCAACTTTCTGCATGTTTTGTGCTCCCCGTCGGAGATAGCATGGAAGAAATTTTTGACTCGGTAAAAAATGCTGCACTTATCCACAAGAGTGGAGGAGGAACGGGATTTTCGTTTTCACGCCTGAGACCTGCCGGAGCAAGTGTTAATTCAACCGGTGGCGTTGCTTCGGGGCCTGTCAGTTTTATGAAAGTGTTTAATGCGGCAACTGAAGCTGTTAAGCAGGGAGGAACGAGAAGAGGCGCAAACATGGGAATTCTGCGCATTGACCATCCAGATATTATGAGCTTTATAGAGTGCAAAGAAGACACAGAGGCAATAACAAACTTTAACATAAGCGTGGGTATTACCGAAAAGTTTATGAGTGCAGTCCGAGAAGGCAGCGACTACGATCTTCTTGATCCACATTCGGGCCAAACTGTAGGCAAACTAAATGCAAAAGATGTCTATGAAACTATTGTTAAAGCAGCGCACTCGACGGGAGAGCCAGGAATAATCTTCCTTGATAGGCTAAACAGGGATAATATGGTTCCTGATATTGCTCAGATCGAGTCGACAAATCCATGCGGTGAACAGCCACTGTTGCCGTATGAGTCGTGCAACTTGGGATCGATAAACCTAAATGCATTTGTCAGCGACGGAGTATTTGACTTTGACGGACTTGCAATTACTGTGCTAAGAGCAGTACATTTCCTCGACAATGTTATTACAGTGAATAAATATCCACTTGCGCAGATAGAAGAGATGACGAAAAATTTGAGAAAAATCGGACTCGGAGTCATGGGGTGGGCAGACATGCTCTTTAAAATGGGAATTTCCTATAATAGCGACGAAGCGATTGTTCTTGCGGATAAAGTCATGGGATTTATCAACGAGAAAGCAAAGGAGGCTTCGCGTGATTTAGCAAAGAGTAGGGGAGCTTTTCCTTATTTTAGCGTGTCTACAATGGCAGAGCAAACTCCCATCAGAAATGCTACAGTGACGACAAACGCACCTACCGGTACAATCTCGATTATCTGTAATTCTTCAAGCGCAATTGAGCCTGTTTATGCGGTTGTATACATAAGAA
>CAYJIQ010000063.1:0-629 GCA_964370275.1 uncultured Christensenellaceae bacterium | reverse complement strand
TGCTTTTTGAAGTTAATCCATACTTTGAAGAGGTGGCAAAAAAGCGTGGATTTTACTCAGAACAACTGATGCAAAAAATTGCAGAGCAGGGGAGTGTAGCTCACATTGACGAAGTTCCCGAGGACATAAAAAAACTGTTCGTCACCTCGCATGATATATCGCCCGAATATCACATAAGAATGCAAGCGGCTTTTCAGCGTCACGTAGACAATGCGGTTTCAAAAACCGTAAACTTCACTTCGGATGCGTCTGTTCAGAGCGTAAGAGAGGTTTACGACCTTGCATACGACCTGGGATGTAAAGGCGTTACCATATATAGAGACGGAAGCCGTGCAGGACAGGTGTTAAACGTTGGAACAAAGACAGAAGAAGAACCGAAGTATCTTTCTGCAACACCGAGACCGCGGCCAGAGGTGACACAAGGGATTACGCAAAAAATCAAAATTGGCTGTGGAAATTTATATGTCACAGTGAACTATGACGAGATGGGAATCTGCGAGGTGTTTACAAACCTCGGACGTGCAGGCGGTTGTCCGTCGCAGTCGGAGGCAACGAGCAGACTTGTCTCTATGGCAATGCGTTCGGGTATGGATATTGACGTAATAATTGAGCAACTCAGAGGAATACGC
>CAYJIQ010000062.1:1766-9337 GCA_964370275.1 uncultured Christensenellaceae bacterium | reverse complement strand
GTCCAAAAGTTAGAAAAGATTCACGGGTAATTTTATCTGATACTATAAAAAAAGCTAATGCAACATCTTTTATGGGGATGCTCGCATTAGCTCGTTTTTGTGCATAAAATATTTAGTACCTATGCTTTTGTTTTATTATATGTTATCTTGCGTCTCGTAATTTTCGGGAAAATATTCCGGTTCAGATTCCAGTTCGATTGCCATTTGGTTTGCTGTGTTTTGAAGATATAGCCGAATCTCCTCGCTGTTTTCTCTAAAGCTTTTTGAGGGATCAAACGCGATGGGTTCTCCATACTTCATCTTCTTTTTGCTTGCACTCGTAAACGCAGGTATAAACTTGATACACTTTTTCGTTGAAAGGTAGTATTTCCTGGCAATTGCTATAAATCCCTTTTGGTATTGTTCGACATAGGGAGAAAAATACACCCGTTCTTCTGGGAAAACGATGAGATCCATCCCCTCTGCGAGCGCACAGTTTGCCTTGTTTAGCGTCACCATCGAGCGATGGTCAAAGTACGAAGGAATTGCCTCTGCACCTTTAAACACACCTTGTAAAATAAGTGCAATCGGATATGACGCAATTCTTGCGACGATTCTTCCCACAGTGCCCTTTGGATCTAAAAAATCCATGCGGGCAAACGCAGGAGCAGTTTTTAACTTGCACATATTGCTAATTACAAAAGGTCTGTTTGGCCGCGTATAATACGCAAGAACACTCATAGGCCCGTAAGCCCCGGCGTGATTTGGTACTACAATACATGGTTCGTTCGGGATGTTTTCAGTTCCCAAAAGCTCCAAGTGTCCCATTGATTTTTTTATGCCCCTGCGCACCAAGTCGAAAATCGGGTGGTCATACTGCCTATTTGCATCTGCCTTGTGCATTCTATATCGTCTACTCAAATCGTCTCCTATAATAAATGTCGGCTCTAAAAACTAAAGCTGTCCTAACCTATGCATCTTTTCTAGACATTCTCAACCTGACTTGATGGTCTAAAATTCTCTTTCTGATCCTAAGCGTTTCGGGAGTAATCTCAAGAAGCTCGTCGTCTTTGATAAACTCAAGACACTCTTCCATGCTCATATCTCGCACAGTTACGAGTTTGAGTGCGTCGTCACTTCCCGAGGCACGCACGTTTGTTGCTTGCTTTCTCTTGCAGACATTAACCGTCATATCCCCCGCCTTTGGAGTGTGGCCGACAACCATACCTGCGTAAACATTTGTTCCCGCTTTTATAAACAACACTCCTCGTTCCTGCGCGTTGTAAAGACCGTAAGTTACAGCCTCTCCCGTCTCGTGAGCAACGAGCGAACCCGTCTGTCTTGTTTCAATTTCACCTTTGTAGGGAGCGTATCCGTCAAACATGCTTGCAAAGATGCCCTCGCCTTTAGTGTCCGTCATAAATTCGCTTCTATACCCAAAAAGCCCACGTGCGGGAATTACAAACTCCAACCTCATTCTGTCTCCCGTCGGATTCATTGAGCGCAGTTCTCCCTTTCTTGAACCGAGCTTTTCCATAACCGCACCAACCGATTCTTCGGGAACGTCGATTGTGACCTTCTCCATCGGTTCAAGGCGTTTTTCCTCTACATATTTATATAGTACCCTGGGAGTGCTCACCTGAAATTCGTATCCCTCGCGGCGCATTGTCTCCATGAGGATAGAAAGGTGCATCTCGCCTCTGCCAAGAACGTTGTACGAATCTGCCGAGTTTGTTTCCTGAACTACCAGCGAAACGTCCTTTTGAAGTTCTTTAAACAGCCTGTCCCTAAGGTGTCTCGAAGTTACGAATTTTCCCTCTCTTCCCGCAAACGGACTGTCGTTTACCGAGAATGTCATCTCCATCGTCGGTTCTGAAATCTTAACGAAGGGAAGCGGCTCAATAGCCTCGGGGTCACATACGGTATTTCCTATTGCGACATCTTCAAGCCCCGAAAATGCAACAATATCTCCCGCACGTGCGCTTTCCACCTGAACTCTCTTTAGTCCGTGGAATTCGTATATGGCGGTGACTCTCGTCTTTTTTGTAAAGCCTTCCTTATAATAGTCACAAAGACAGACTTCCATATTTTGCTTCATTATTCCGTGCTCAATTCTGCCGATTGCAATTCTGCCAACGTATTCGTTGTAGTCAATCGAGGATACGAGAACTTGAAGTGGTGCGTCTGCGTCCGCTTCAGGCTCTGAAAAATGCTCTAAGATTGTGTCAAATAGCGGCGCTAAATTTTCGCCTTCTACTTCTAGGTCCAAAGAGGCTGTGCCCTTTCTTCCGGAGCAGAATACAAACGGGCTGTTAAGCTGTTCTTCGCTCGCTTCAACATCCATAAGCAGTTCCAGTACTTCCTCTTCTACCTCCAAAACACGTGCGTTTGCTTTGTCTATTTTATTGATAACTATGATTACTCTGTGGTTGAGCTCCAGTGCCTTTTGGAGAACAAACCTCGTCTGGGGCATAGGTCCTTCTGCCGCATCGACGAGAAGAAGTACGCCGTTTACCATTTTGAGCACACGTTCAACCTCTCCACCGAAGTCCGCATGTCCCGGTGTGTCCACAACGTTTATCTTTACGTCCTTATAATTAATAGACGTGTTCTTTGCTAAAATCGTGATTCCTCTTTCTCTTTCGAGATCTCCACTATCCATGACTCTCTCGGCGACTGATTCGTTCTCGCGAAACATTCCGCCCTGCGCCAACATCTCATCGACTAGCGTTGTCTTTCCGTGGTCGACGTGTGCGATGATAGCGATATTTCTTATACTTTCCATTAAAACCTCTTTTTCGTTCCATTACGGTCATTTATTTGCTGCATCCGCTGCAACACTTAATTATAAAACAAATGTGTGTACAGCACAACCTATATTATATAAATTTCCTGAAAAATTCGTAAAAATTGCCTTTTTGCAAAAAAAATTAGAATTTGCAAAAAAAAACTAAAAAAACCCTTGCATTTTTTATTATATCGTGTATAATGAACTTAAGTTAATAATAATAATTACTATTTAGGAGGTAATATTGAAATGAAATCTTATGTATGTACTATTTGCGGTTATGTAGCAGAGGGCGGACTCCCGGACGCATGTCCACAGTGTAAAGCTGCGGCTTCTAAGTTCGTGGAAAAACAGGAAGGTGAAAAAACTTACGCTTGCGAGCATGTAATCGCATCAACAGAGGGCATCGATGCTGAAATCGTAGAAGGTCTTCGTGCAAACTTCACAGGCGAATGTACCGAAGTTGGAATGTACCTTGCAATGAGCCGCGTAGCTGAGAGGGAAGGTTATCCCGAAATCGCAGAAGCTTACAAAAGATATGCTTTTGAAGAGGCAGAACATGCAGCAAAGTTTGCTGAACTTTTAGGCGAAGTTGTCACTTCCAGCACAAAGAAAAACCTCGAATTACGTGCAGAGGCAGAGCACGGCGCATGTTCAGGAAAGCTCATGATTGCTAAAAAGGCAAAAGAGCTCGGCTACGACGCTATCCACGACACAGTTCACGAGATGGCTAAGGACGAAGCTCGCCACGGCAAGGGCTTTGACGGACTACTTAAAAGATATTTCTAAGAACAGTGAGAGTGCTACAGTTCGCTACGCATAGAGGCGAATCACTCGAATGCTGTACTTTCTCCCCTAATGTTTACGGAGATCTGCGTTTTTGCAGGTCTCTCTTTTTTTCAAATAACTTTTGTAAAATTTTCTTTACACAATTTTTACATAGTTAGTCTTAGCTCATTGACGGTTTTATGTCATTATGTGCTTATAGTAAATAACCTGTGAGGTGTAGCCATGATTTATATAGTAGAGGACGATTTAGACATACGCGAGATGGAGACCTACGCGCTAAGAAACAGCGGATTTGAGGTTTGCGCCTTTATTACAGGCGACGAATTTTTTGCCGAATGCGAAAACGAACTTCCGGAGCTGGTTCTTCTTGACATCATGCTCCCCGGAGACGACTGACTAGAGATTCTTCGCAAGATCAGAGAGGACAGGCGACTCAAAGACATTCCCGTCATCATGGTCACGGCAAAGACAACAGAGCTTGACAAAGTTAGAGGACTTGACACCGGAGCGGATGACTATTTAACAAAACCCTTCGGCATTATGGAGCTTGTTTCGCGAGTCAAGGCACTTTTGAGGCGCACGGTCTATCAATCCCAAGAGGTTGTCTGCGGAAACATAACGCTAAACGACAACAAGCGCACGGCATATTCCGCCGGCGAACAGGTCGAACTTACCTACAAAGAATTTGAGCTTTTGAAATACCTTATGATAAACAAGGACATTGTTCTTTCAAGGGAAAAGCTAATAGACGGCGTTTGGGGGTTTGACTTCGCAGGAGAAACTCGCACAGTGGACATGCATATAAAGACACTGCGCTCAAAACTCGGCGAGCAGGGTTCACAGATAAAGACGGTAAGAAATGTCGGCTATAAGTTGGAGGACGAATAATGCGAAGTAAAATCAGCCTGCATATCTTTGCAGTCGGGTTGATATGCGCTATCGCAGTCCTAACTATAAGCATCCTCATCACCGGCAGTTTTTTGCAAAGAAGCGAAGAGCAAAACGTGCTTTGTGCCACAAAAGCAGTTGAGCAGTACTACGAAGAGCAGGGCACAGTAGACCTCAACCTGCCCTCAATTTCCTGCGACTCTCAGATGATTACGCTGTTTACTCCCGAAGGAGACGTAATCTATGACAGCGGGGATCCCGTTTTGTACAGCTATGAGTGCGAAGACGCAAAGCAGGGCGGATATGTTTTTGCATCAAGACACCTAAACGAAAGCACACAAGAGCGCATGTACTGCGCAGTCCAGCTCAGCGACGGCAATATTTTAAGAGTTTCCTCCCCATACATGACGGCCATTAACATCATGGGCGAAAATGCGGGAGCTTTTTCTTTACTTTTTGTCGCAGTCTTTGTATTCTTAGTTGCTGTTTCCGTCGTCCTTGCAAAGCGTGCCGTAAAGCCTATAATCGAAGTCACAACGTCAAACAAAATGCACATCTATCCTGAAATCGATCCGCTTTTACAGACTATCTACGCAACACGCTGCGAACTTTCTGCCACCGAAGACCAACTTTTCCTTGAGCGCGCAAGGCTCGAGTCTTTGGCGAGGCACACAATCGAGGGATTTTTGCTCGTCGACAGCCGCTGCAATGTTGTGATTGCAAACAAGGTTGCGACAGGGATTTTTGGCGAGCTTCAGGGGCATCACTACGAACAAGGAATTAGAGACGGAAGGATTCGCTCGGCGATTATGTCTGCGCTTTCAGGACAGGGTAGAGTAGATTCGACGACGTTTGAAGACTCTGAGATTAAAATTATAACAAACCCAATCCACATTGATTCAAGGCCACAGGGCGCACTGTGCATAGTGTATGAAGTCGGCGACAACGCAAAAGTCCGCACGATGAAACAGGAGCTTACAGCAAACGTCTCTCACGAACTTAAAACACCGCTAACTTCTATTTCGGGCTATGCCGAGCTCATCGCAACGGGCATTGCAAAGCAGGAGGACATCCCCGGTTTTGCTATGAGGATACACAAAGAGGCAAAGCGACTGCTCGTGCTGATAAGCGAAATTATCAAACTTTCTAAGCTCGATGCGGCAGACAGCCCCGAGATGGCTCAGAATATAAACCTTTATTCTATGGGCGAAGAGTGCATAGATTTGCTTTCAGAAGCGGCAAGCAGGCACAACGTCACTCTGAAAATCGCGGGAGGCGGGGGCAATGTTGTCGGAAACGAGATTATGGTGAACGAGCTTATGTACATCCTTCTTGACAACGCAATCGGCTACAACAAACCGGGCGGAAGCGTAACGCTGAGAATTGCCGAAAAATCGCTTACAGTGCAGGACGAGGGCATCGGAATAAGCGAGGAAAACCAGTCTCAGATATTCGAGAGATTTTTCCGGGTTGATAAATCCCGCTCGAAGGAGACGGGCGGAACGGGGCTCGGACTTGCGATCGTTAAACATATCGCCGAGCTTCACGGAGCGGCTATACAGATTCAAAGCGAGCTTGACAAAGGAACGGCTATAACGGTGATATTTAAAAAGTAAATATTAGAAACAACCCTTTTATAATTCCTAAGATTATGGTAAAATATCCTTAGTGCATCTTTAAAAACCACAGATGCCCGTAACGACAGGTTGGAGGAAGGGAAATTGACATTTGATTTTGATGTCGTTGTTAAAATCGGCTCAATGGCGCTTATAAGCAAACAGGACAACGACTTTGACTACAATATTATCTCGCGGCTTTCGCGAGATTTAAAACCCGGGCATATTCTCGTAAGCTCGGGCGCAGCCGAAATTGGCAGGATCGACTACATCAAGCGCAACGGAAGTGAACTTCGGGGCGACATGGAGGAGATTAAAACCGACTATGCCGCGCAGGGACAGGCAATTTTGCTCGAGCACTATAGACGTTTTATCGACGCAAGATATTCTGTGCGTCAGGTTCTCGTCGAACACGGTCACTTTAACGATGCCGAAAAGGCGGAGCATTTAAAGAAGCTCTTTTTTCGTGCGGCAAACCAAAACGCTATACCCATCGTAAACTACAACGACCCCGTTTCAAGCGAGGAGACGCGCAGGCTCGAGATCGCATCGATAAGAGGGCAAAAGCTCGAAGTTGTCGAGTGTGTAGACAACGACGAAACCGCCGCCGTAATCTGCACTTTGGTAAACTCACAAAAACTTGTTCTCCTAACTTCGACAGAGGGGATATACATGAACGTCAACGACCCTTCGACACTCATAGAAAATGTCGAGGCGAGTTGCATGAGCGAGCTCGAGTCAAAGCTTAACGAAATGATGAGTTTTTGCGAAGGAGCCTCAAGAAGGGGTGCAAACGGCGCAATTTCAAAACTGATGTTTGCAAAAAAACCGCTCGAAAACGGAACAACCGTCATCATAGCTCACGCAAGGCACAGGCTAAAAGATATCCTTGCGGGAAGAGTGAAGTGCACGGTGATTAGACTTACCGTTTAATTTTTTATATAAGGAAATAATATGGACATAAAAAGTATAATAACAAAGAGTATTTGTTCGCACGTAGACATGAACGAGGCGGAAGTGTATGAACTCATAGAAACACCACCCGAACGAGATATGGGAGATTATGGGGTTCCGTGTTTTAGGTTCGCATAGGTTTTAAGAAAGGCTCCGCCCATGATAGCAACCGAAATCGCGGGCAAGCTCGAACTCCCCTCGATCATCGAAAAGACACAGGTTGTCGGCGGATATATAAATTTTTACATCAATACCGTACAGTACGCCACCGAAACTTTGCAGGGAGTCATAGATTGCGGTGAAAATTATGGCAGTAGCGACATGGGCGCAGGAAAAAACATCGTGCTCGACTACTCGTCTATAAACATCGCAAAGCCCTTTCACATCGGGCATCTTTCGACAACAGCGCTGGGCAACTCGCTGTACAGAATATACAACTTCCTTGGCTACAACAGCATCGGCGTAAACCACTTGGGCGACTGGGGAACGCAATTTGGAAAGCTGATAACCGCATACAAAATGTGGGGCGACGAGAATGATATCGAAGAGCGCGGCGT
>CAYJIQ010000062.1:0-1756 GCA_964370275.1 uncultured Christensenellaceae bacterium | reverse complement strand
TGAAATCCATGTTCGAAATTTACGTAAAATATCATAAAGAGGCGGAAAAAGACCCGACGCTTGACGACACGGCAAGAGCTTGGTTTAAAAAGATTGAAGACGACGACGCAGAGGCTATGGAACTCTTTAACATGTTTAAGGACAGAACACTTCGTGACGTAAACAAAGTATACGAGCTTCTTGACGTTAAGTTCGACTCATATGCGGGCGAGAGTTTTTATAACGACAAGATGGACAGCGTTGTTCAGGAACTTAGGGACAAAAATCTCTTGGTTGAATCCGAGGGTGCGTATGTCGTGCGCCTCGACGAATGTGAATTGCCTCCTGCGATAATACTAAAATCAGACGGCGCAACGCTTTATGCGACGAGAGATTTGGCGGCCGCATTTTACCGCAAAAAGGAATACAACTTTGAAAAATGCCTATACGTCGTTGCGTATCAACAAAACTTGCACTTTAAGCAGCTGTTTAAAGTCATCGAGCTTATGGGCTACGAATGGGCGCAGGACACGGAACACGTCTCATTTGGAATGGTTTCTCTTGCAGAGGGAACGCTTTCGACAAGAGAGGGCAGAGTTGTCTTCCTAGAAGAAGTTTTGGCGCAAGCTATTGAAAAGTCGCTTGCTATCATAGAAGAAAAAAACCCCGATTTGGCGGACAAGCAGGAGGTCGCAAAGCAAATTGGACATCACCTTCGAGCTTGACCGAGTGCTAAACTTCGACGGCGAAACTTGTCCGTACATCCAATACACACACGCACGGTGCAGGAGTTTGATTTCAAAGGCGGGCATCGACGTTGCTGCGGCGCAAAAAGATTACACCGCTCTTGACAACATCCAGGCGCACGCAGTGACCAGGGCGCTCAGCGATTTCCCGTCTGTGGTAAAAAAGGCGGCAAACAGAAACGAGCCCTCGCTTATTTCCCGCCACATCATAGACCTCGCTCAGTGCATAAACAGATTTTATTTTGAGCACAGGATTATTGACGAAGATGCTAATAAAACTGCAGCAAGGCTGGAACTTGCGCTTGCCGGAGCGACGGTAATAAAGACGGGACTTTCTCTTCTTGGAATAAAAGCTCCCGACAAAATGTAGAGGTAAAATATGATTGATATTAAACTTATAAGACAAAATCCGGAGGCGGTTGCGAGTGCGCTCGCAAGACGTGGCGGAAACATAAACATTGACGACCTATTGGCTCTTGACGCAAAGCGCAGAGAGATTTTGCAGGAAGTCGAAGCATTAAAGGCACAGCGCAACGAGGTTTCTAAAAAGATTCCTCAGCTAAAAAAGGCGGGCGAAGACACGACCGCACTCTTTGAGGACATGAGAGTCGTGGGCGACAAGATTAAAGAGTTAGAAGGCAATCTCGACGAATTTGAACCGCAGCTCGAGAATATTTTGCTCTCCTTGCCAAACATGCCAAACCCGAACATCCCCGACGGAACGGACGAATCGGCGAATCTCGAAGTGAGAAAGTGTTTTGAACCTAGAGTGTTTGATTTTGAAGCTAAGGCGCATTGGGACATCGGCGAAGGTCTGGACATTCTGGATTTTGAGATGGGCGCAGAGGTTACGGGCACAAGATTTACCTTCCTCAAAGGAGCAGGTTGCAGGCTCGAACGTTCGCTTATGAGCTTTATGATGGATACGCACAGTTCAAGGGGCTACAGCGAGGTTTTCCCTCCGTTCATCGTCCACGAGCGTTCGCTTTACGGCACGGGACAGCTTCCCAAGTTTGCCGAAGACATGTTTA
>CAYJIQ010000061.1:2248-9357 GCA_964370275.1 uncultured Christensenellaceae bacterium | reverse complement strand
ATATCCGGGATATGAAGAGGGAAAGGCCGCGGCGATACTATACAGCGGCGGAACAACGGGAGTTACAAAGGGAATAATGCTCTCTGACATGAACTTTAACGCGCTTGCCCTGCAGGTTATCTCGATGGCAAATACGCCGACACAAAACAAGAAGATGCTGGCGGTTATGCCGATGTTTCACGGTTTCGGGCTGGGAATTTGCATCCATGCAATGCTAATTCACGGTATTTGCGACATTCTTATACCGCAGTTTGATGCGAAAAGCTATGCGGAGCTTATCGTAAAGACAAAGCCGAACTTTATAGCGGGAGTGCCCACTCTGTTTGAGAGTATGCTCAGAAACGAAAAGCTCGGCAAGGCAGATCTTTCTTGCCTAAACGGAGTTTTCGTTGGCGGAGACAGCCTTAGTGTCGAACTAAAGCGCAAGTTTGACGCATTTTTAAAGCAAAGAAACTGCGATGCGCAGCTGAGAGAAGGCTACGGAACAACCGAGTGTGTTACGGCGTCCTGCCTGACTCCAAGAGACGAATACATCGAGGGAAGCATCGGAATTCCCTTTGCTGATACGCTTTACAGCATCTGCAAACCGGGAACTCACGAAGAACTGAGCGCAGGTGAAGACGGAGAAATCTGCATAAGCGGACCTTCTGTTATGCTCGGATACGTAAACCAGCCCGAGGAGAACGAAAAGACGCTCCAAAAGCATGATGACGGCAGAATTTGGCTGCACACGGGAGACATGGGGACGATGGACGAGGAAGGATTTATATACTTTAAACAGAGAATAAAGCGTATGATCATAACCTCTGGCTACAATGTCTATCCCTCGGCGGTGGAAAATATTTTAGAGGCGCATCCCGATGTTCACATGAGCTGTGTTATCGGCGTACCCGACCCCGTAAAGGTGCAAAAGATAAAAGCGTTTGTCGTGCCTGCATCGCAAAAACCCGCAACCACGCTAAGCAACGAGCTTATGGCGTACCTCAAAGATAATGTCGCAAGATATGCAATGCCCTATGAGATAGAATTTAGGGACGAACTTCCCCGAACAAAGGTTGGGAAAGTTGCCTATACAGTGCTTGAAGAACAGGAAATAAAGAGAGAAAAAGAAATTAAAGGAGATGTTCAGACGCTCGAGCAGGAAGAATTTTCGCAAAAAGAAATTTTGCCCGAACCACAGCTGAACGAAGAGTAAAAATGGCAGCATCAATTTTAAACAAGTGCGGTGAATACACGCTCGCAAAACAGGCAATGGCTATGGGGATTTACCCGTACTTTCATGAGCTGGAATCAAGGCCGGACACCGAGGTCATCATGGACGGTAAGAGAAGAATCATGCTCGGTTCAAACAACTACCTCTCGCTTACCGTGCACCCCGATGTCATCGATGCAAGCATCGAGGCGACGGAAAAGTACGGAACGGGCTGTTCGGGCTCGCGTTTCTTAAACGGTACACTCGACCTTCACAACGAGCTTGAAAAGGAACTTGCAGACTTTATGAACTACGAAGCGGCACTCACCTTTTCGACGGGATTTCAGTCTAACCTCGGCATAATTACCGCGATTGTCGGAAGAAACGACTTTATCCTTTCAGACAGCGAAAATCACGCTTCCATCATAGACGCTTGCAGGCTTACAAAGGCGAAAATAGTCGTTTATAAGCACAACGACATGGAAGACCTCGAAAAGCAGTTTCAGACAATTCCCATGGAGGCAAACAAACTGCTCGTTACAGACGGCGTCTTCTCTATGAGCGGGGATATATGCAACCTTCCCGAGGTTGTTCGCCTTGCTAAAAAGTACAACTGTGCAACAATGGTGGACGACGCTCACGGTTTCGGCGTTTTGGGCGAGGGCGGAAGAGGAACTGTCAGCCACTTTGGGCTGGAAAAAGATGTGGACATCATCATGGGTACATTTTCAAAGTCGCTTGCCAGCCTAGGCGGATATGCGCTTGCCAGCGAAGAACTTATCCACTTCATGAAGCACAACTCCCGTCCGTTTATCTTTTCGGCATCTATTCCGCCTTCGGCGTGTGCGGCGGCGATTGCTGCGCTTAAAGTAATAAGAAAAGAGCCGCAAAGAGTGGAAAAGCTAAACAAGCTTGCCGACTATATGCGAGATAAGCTAAAGGATGCAGGTCTTGAGGTTAAAGAGGGGACGACTCCCATCATCGCATTTATGACATACGACTACGCTTCTACTCTCGTCATGACAAAATACCTATTTGATGCGGGTGTATACGTAAACTCGGTGCTTCCTCCGGCAGTGCCGCCAAACGAGTGTATGCTTCGTTGCTCACTCATGGCAAACCACACAGAGGCACTTATCGACGAAGCTTGCGAGATAATAAAGCAGGTTAGCACACAGGTTGCGCAGGCTAAAGCTGCGGGAATGTTTGACAACATAAAGTTATAATATTATCCGAAAAAACTGAGAATCGGCAGGGTGAAAATTAACCTGTCGGTTCTTTTTTCATATCAGCTAAAGTGTTTGGGGAAATTGTCGATTACTATATGTATGGTCTTGTAATTTTTAAAGATTAGTGATAAAATTACTATATATAATCATATGAATTGTGTTTGGTGAAAAGTGACTATTAACAAGCGATTGCGTTTGATGACAGGAGTATAAAATGAGTAAAAGAACAAGAAAGATTATTGCTATAATAGGTGTCATATGTATGGTTTCTTCGGTGTTTCCGTTTATGGCGATTTTGGCTGAAGACCCGATGCCTGTAGACGAAACAGAGGGTGGCTTCGGTGACCATTATCCTGCGGGAGGTCAGACTGTTTATATAGTTGAAGATGAAGTCGACGATGGTTCGGGTGGAACACAAACAATTACGTCGCTATACATAGAAAGCGGCGGAGCCGGTCTTCAAAAAGACAAAGATTTGCACGTATCGAGGCAGGTTAGCGGAGTTACCACCTATGATTTTACCGGATACAAAATATTCGGTGGCACTTTTGCATCCGAAGGTGCTGTGGTCGAGCCGTTTAACGGGGATACGGATATCATAATGTACAGCGGAACTGTCGACGAAATTTACGGTGGCGGATATGGTGTCGGGCTAAATGGCGACGTAAACATAACTATTGAAGGCGGTACGGTTGGCGCGGTCTACGGTGGCGGATATCGTGAAAATGTCGAAGGAAGTGCCGCAAATTCTATAAACATCGACATCACGGGCGGAACTGTAAGCGAAGTGTACGGCGGCGGAAATCAGGGTAGCGTCGGAAATTCGGTAGCGCCTGTTTCGGTAAACATTAATGTAAGCAATGTCTCCTCGCTAAACAGCGTATACGGAGGCTCATACAACGGAGACTTAAACGGAAGCCCCTCAATCAACCTCGTTGGATGCTCTGTTTCGGGAGATGTTTCGGGCGGAAGCAACGGGGGAACGGTCTCACAGGGGTCTGACGTAATTATAGACAACACTTCGGTTGGAGGAAAAGTCTTCGGTTCGGACTCGACACTAAATCACGAGAGCTCACTTTCACTTAGCGGAGCTGCGGCGATAACCGGCGCAGTTGTCATCAACAGCGAAATCACAGGAACGCAAAAAGTCACAAACGGTGTGAACAGTTTTGACGTAATAAATTCACTTACGCTGAGTGTTACTATGATAATACCTTCGGACGTTGAGCTTGGAGTGCCCGTCGTCACAAATGCGATCGCGGCCGATTTGGGCAAGATTACATTTACAGATCCGGGGTTTACGCTTATCGATTCCTTTGAAGCGACATCGGGAAACATCGGCAACATTGTACTGCGTGAAAAACTCGAAATTCCAAATATTAGCATAGACTACGTAAACGAAACGCTAACAGGGTTTGACTCCGAAATAAACTACTCGATTTGGGATGTTTCCGAATCGCCAGAGACATTGATTCACGAGGGTGGCGGACTTTCAACGTACGATATTAGCGAAGCGTGGCTTGAAAATTCCAAAAAAATAAGCATAGTTGCGATGGGCGATCCGCAAAAAACGGTTCAGAGTAATGCGAAGGAAATTTCGTTTAGCCCAAGAACGGTAATTGCCGAAGGTGATTTGGTGGGCGGGGAAGGAACGATAACCTTTGACGCTAGCCTTTCGGGAAAAAGCCTGGAATATAAAGAAAGCAGTGCAACAAACTGGAAAAATGCACCGACAATTGGAAGCTCGGGAGCAACGCTTGAGTATCTTCCGGCAGGCACATATCAGGTTAGAACAAAGGCTTCGAGCAGCGCGTTTTCGGGTTCTATAGCAAATGTAACGGTTACTGCATATGAGTCGGGATCGTTTGCAGGGGAGCTTGCAAAGGCACAGGCTGAGATAGACAATATCGACTACGGAACCTTAACACAGTTGCAATATTCTTCGGACGAAGAGATTGTTGAAGAAGTTAAAAAGCAGATAGACGGCATTGCAAATACATACAATAAGGAACTGCAGACGTTGACGGCAGAGATAGTGGGCAGTTCGAATCCTGCCGACTGGACAGAGGAAGGGCTGAGAGGAAATTCGGCCAATCCGCAGGGAACGGATGCAACATACAGCTATACCGTAAAGCTAACGCTCGTTGGGAAAACGCTGGTTGATCCACAGCCGGAACCACAGCCAGATCCGCCGGCATATGACGAAACGACACTCACGGTGACTACGGTTAGCAGAACGATAACCTTGGACGCAACCCCTTATGCAGGAGCGGCGATGGATGCATCAAAAACCGCTATTGAAGCGGAAACCGACTTTGCATTTACTCAGCACAACGTCACAGACGAAGCGAGCGCAATAGATCAGGTAAGAATTGCAATTGCAGACGACATTTTACCGGGAGCTTCAATCGCGCCGGACGGAATCAAGATTGTCGAAGATACGTTTGTTGCGGCAGTTGAGGGATCGCAGGATAATAAAAAAGGTGTTGCGGGTAGCTTTAAATTTACCGTCGAGCTGACGAGCACGCAAGACCCATCAATACCTCATGTCACCACGGCGCAGATGTCTGCGAGAATAACTCCTACGGAATTTACGGGACTGAGTGACGGAGAAGCCGTTGCGCTTGCGATTGAAATTATAGAAAGTATAGAAGGCGAACTTGCATTCCCTATGGTTACGGCAAACGAGCCGACTGATGTTGAAGCGGAGATTGCAAAGAGGATAAATGCAATTCCGGGGATGGAAGAGACGGGAATAGAGATGAAGGTTGCGGGCTCGATTTCACTTCCCGCCGACTATATTCCCGCAGTTCCGGGAACAGAGGATAACCCCGACGGAGACAGCAGAACGTTTACATATACCGCGGCAATTGTCAAGGGATCGATAACAGTTCCCCAATATGCGCACAACGTTTGCACGGTTGTTGCAACTTCGTATCAAGAGCATTCGGCAAGAGAAGCATTAAGGCTTGCGCAGGAGTTCATAGAAAAGGGAATTTATACATACGAGCAACTGGATGTTAGGACAGAAGAGGATGCAAAGATTGCCTCGGTTGTTCAGGTAAATTCGCTCATAGCAACGACGGGAATTGAGATTGTCGAAAATGATATACAGGGTACGAACTTTGTGGCGGCGATCGAGGGTGATGAAGCTACTCCCGACGGAAAGAACGGAGAGTATGACTTTAAAGTTGACCTTGAAAAGGACGGCGAAATTTCAACGACATCAGAAGTATCTGCGATAATCAGGGCGTACGCACTTCCCGGTCAATCTACAGCAGAAATCTTAGCAAGAGCAAAGACGGCGGCTGAAGCGGCTGCGTACGATGATACGACCCAGGCGGCAAACCCAGACGAAGGTTCAGCAAAGGTATACGTTAGGGACATAGCAGAAGATGCGATAAACGACACGGGTGTAGGTGTTGCGGTTAATACGATAGCGTATGCGTCTCCTATTGCGGGAACGCAGGAATCGCCAAACGGAACAGACGGAAGCCTCTCCTTCACGCTTACTCTTGAAAGAAACGGGCTAGAGGAAACAACGGCAGAAAAGACCATAATGATTGCGGCGACGAAATACGGCGAGTCGGTACCCGAAGATCCGGGAGTGAAACCGCCCGTCACCGAAGGCGGAAAGACAGAAGTAGACATCGTGGTAGACCCGGACACAGAGGGTTCGGAATCAGAGGTCGAAGTTGACCCCGATGAATTTAAAGAGGCTGTAGACTCGGCAATTGAGGAAGCGGAAAAACAGGAAACTACGCCTGTTGTCAAAGTGAAGGTAAACACACCTGCCGGTGCAACTAGCGCAAATGTCATACTTCCGGTTTCAGAACTTGAAAAGCTGGCGGCGGTTGCGGGTTCGACCCTGATAATCGAAAGCGGGCTTGCTACTATGGAGTTTGACCACGCCGCGCTCGTCGAAATGGCAGAACAAGCGGGAACTCACGGAGCTACTCAGATTGAAATTTTCGTGGGCAAGGTAGATACAACGACGCTGACAGAAGATCAAAAGACCTCTATTGGCGACAACCAAGCATACGAAATTCACGTAATGGCAAACGGAAACTACATTACAGACTTCGCTTCGGGTTCGGTAACTGTAACGCTAAACGACCCGGGAGATATGTCAAATGCTGAATCAGTAACGGTGTTTTATGCTCCGCCCCAAGGTTCGCCCGAGTCCTTCTCCACATCTCATAGCGCAACCTCGGGAATAGTGACGTTTGTCACGAATCACTTCTCTGTGTTCTATGTAGAGATATTAGAAGAGGGCGAAGAACCAAACCCGACACCTACTCCAACACCCGACCCGACAGAAAGTTCGGATCCGACTGCGACGTCGAGTGATGGCAGTAGCGGTAGCGGCAGCGGTGGTACGAGCGGCGAAGACGACCCTAGCAGTTCGGATGACCCGGGCGGAGATCCGATTCCCGAAACAGGAGATAAGAGCATGTACATCGTGCTGTGCATAGGACTGTTCACAACGGGTGTAATACTGCTAATCATGGCGGGTGCAAGGAAGATAACAAGAGACGAAAGCGATTTTGCATTTTAAGTGAAATTAATAAGAACCTGACCCGTTACCGCAATCAAGATTGCGAACGGGAACCCCAGAACCTTGTTGTATCACAATAAGAACCTGACCCGTTACCGCAATCAAGATTGCGAACGGGAACCCCAGAACC
>CAYJIQ010000061.1:0-2148 GCA_964370275.1 uncultured Christensenellaceae bacterium | reverse complement strand
GTATCACAATAAGAACCTGACCCGTTACCGCAATCAAGATTGCGAACGGGAACCCAAGAACCTTGTTGTTTCACAATAAAAATCCCGCAAACTATACGGTTTTGCGGGATTTTTTGGTGCTCTTCAGCTTGTATTCGTGTTAATTGTGTGGATCAAAAAACTCGTGTTGTTGGCTTTCCTTACGAAACTGGGAAGGAGAGAGATTAGTAAACTTCTTAAATGCCATGCTAAAATGCTGGAGGTTGCTATAACCGCAGTTGTCGGCGATTTGGGAGATGTTCATAGTAGTGTTTGTAAGAAGATGTTCTGCCCTGTCCATTCTAAGTTCTAAAATTACCTGCATAACCGTTTTACCTATGCTTTGTTGGAAAAGACGCATGAGGTATTCGGGGCTTATATGAACGTGCCTTGCGATGTCTGTAGGGGAGATTATGTCGGTAATAGAAGACTGGATATAAGCCAGAGCGTCTGCGACATAGTCATTCTTTGCCGGAAATTGTTTGGATGTGGATTTCATACATCTTTTAATGAATACCAAGAGTCTTATGAGTTCTGCCTTGACAACTCGTTCAAATTCGAGATATCTCTTGCCCATTTCAAGGGATATGCGCTTCATGCAGTCTATTATTGTATCGTCCGCAAACAATTTGACATTATTGGACTTGTTAAAAAACAAGTTTTGATATAGTGTATCTAACTCGCTCGCCATAGGTAAATCCATATTAAGGTGCACGCCGACACAACTACATTTGGAACTTTCTGAGATGTACATAGTGTGGTATGTGTCTTGGCGTATGAGCAAGAGTTCGTTTTTATTAAGGACGACGGGTTTGGGGTAGTCTTCGATTAAATAATAGGCTGTTCCGTTAACGCAACATGTGATCTCAACTGCTGAGTGCGAGTGACCTTTTATACGAGTCCAACCGGGTGGGAATTCCTTGTAGTAGTAGTTATGTAACAAACGAGATGCGCTGTTTTCATTAAAACATTGGGTCAGTTGATCAAATTTATCCATGTCTGTTCTCCGTAGATGTAACTTGAACCACCCAGCAAAAGAGGATGATGTCATATTATAATATATCTTCAATTTGGAGGTGTCAAGTGGAAATAATTACAAAAATTCTCTTGGATTTATAACGTAGTGACACTCTGTTTTGCTAAGGTGTAATGTCATTAATATATAAAACGCTATTCTTTATGTCAACAAATTAATAGCAAGTCAAATGGTGAGAATATATAATAAACTTGGCATTGAAATTTAATATAAGAACAGCAAATTAAGCGAAATTCAGGTATTGAGTGTTTAATTCTACGCAGATGTTTTGTAGTAAACTCAGATGCCCTTTGCACCCAAAAATGCAAAGATATTATGAAGGCACCTATAGTATTTAGAGATGCCCTGAAATAACAAAATTATACGCTTGAGAGGAGAACACATGAAAGTTGGAGCATTTTCAAACTGTTTCGGACAGGAAAGTTTCGAGGAGATATGTCAGATTTTTAACAGATGTGGCATAAAGCAAATGGAGGTTGCCGCAGGTTGCGCCAATGGAAAAAACCATTGTAATCCTGCTGAGCTTTTAGCGGACAAGGATAAGCTAAAAAAGTTTGTAGATACAGCAAAGAAATACGACATTGAGCTGTGCGAACTTTCGACAATTGGTAACTACTTGCACCCCAACCCCGAAATTGCAAAGCAAAATATCGCAGATCTTGACAATGCAATGAAACTTGCTGTAGAGCTTGGCATAAAAACAGTTAACGTATGTAGCGGAACTCCCGCAGCAAGCGAAAAAAGCGATGTGCCTGCGTGGCTTGCTTGGCCCTATCCCGAGGATTTCATCGAGTGCTGCAAGTGGCAGTGGAGCGAGAGAATAATTCCGTTTTGGAAGGAAAAGGCACAACAAGCAAGGGAGATGGGTCTGAAATTCGGATTCGAACTTCTTGCGGGTTTTGCGGCATATAACTACGAAACGTTTATGAGATTAAGAGATGGCGTAGGGATGGAAGAGATTGGCGTTAAGTTTGACCCGATTCACTTTGTAGTACAGGGAATAGACCCCGTTGGCGCTATTAGAGATTTAGGTCCGTACATCACGGGTGTTCACGCTCAAGATGCTCAGTTTGACGAAAAAATAATGAAGAAAA
>CAYJIQ010000060.1:0-9369 GCA_964370275.1 uncultured Christensenellaceae bacterium | reverse complement strand
CTTGCGAGCATAGACGGGGTCTCGTGGCTGAGGTTGCTTTACTGCTATCCTGAAAACATAACTCCGGAATTGCTCGACATTATGGTAAAGCACGACAACATCGTAAAGTACATAGACATTCCGATCCAGCATTTTGACGACGGCGTGCTAAAGGCGATGAACCGCAAAAATACGCTAGAGTCGACGTATAAAGTCGTAAACATGATAAGAGACGCTTCGAGCGAATTTATCGTGAGAACTACGCTCATTGCGGGATTTCCCGGTGAAAGCGAAGAGGCATTTGAGACGATGCTAAAGGCGGTAGAAGAGCTTGAATTTGACAGGCTGGGATGTTTTGCGTATTCAAGAGAAGAGGGCACGGGCGCTGCTAAAATGCAGGGGCAGATAGACGAGGAAGTTAAGCAACAAAGAGCTGAACGAATCATGTTATTGCAACAGAAAATAAGCAAAAGGCGCGCTCAGATGCGCATAGGATGTGAATACAAAGTGCTTGTCGAAGGAATGGAAGATGATGATATTTATTTCGGTCGATCATATGCCGAAGCACCTGACGTCGACGGAAAAGTTTACTTCAGAAGCGAAGTTCAGCCGGTTCAAGGCGAATATGTGCGAGTGAAGATAACGGGGGCGGACGAATACGATGTTTTTGGGGAGGCTGTAAATTGAACATTCCAAATATACTTACTATGTTGAGGATAGCGATTGTGCCGTTTTTAGTGGCATTTTACGTGATAGATTTTCCGGGTTGGAACTATTGGGCATTTGGGGCGTTTGTTCTCGCTTCAGTAACGGACTTTTTTGACGGAATGCTCGCCAGAAAGCTAAATTGCGTTACTAATTTCGGCAAATTTATGGACCCTATTGCAGACAAACTTCTCGTTACATGCTCTTTGCTTGTGCTAATAGCATGGGGCAAGCTCGATGTTGTGACGTGTAGTGTGCTCATCGGAAGGGAGTTTATCGTCCAGGGAGTGAGGCTTCTTGGAGCGGAAAGAGGCAAGGTAATTGCGGCAGGTTGGGTAGGAAAGTACAAAACCGCTGTCCAGATGGTAGGTATCGGCATGATACTTCTAGACTTTCCATATATCGGCGAAATTTCCGTCGGAATCATGCTTGTATACGCTTCGGTGGCGCTTTCAATTTGGTCGTGCATCGAGTATATTTACAAAAACAGAGAAGTATTTAAGGCTACATAATAAAAGGCGCAGAAAGAAGAGGTAAACAATGGAAAAACAAAAGGCACTTGACACTGCACTACAACAGATTGAAAAACAATTCGGAAAAGGCTCGATAATGAGACTGGGAGACAGGCCGGGAACGGACAAGATGGACGTTATTCCGACAGGTTGTCTTGAACTTGATATAGCGCTCGGTGTGGGTGGATTCCCCAAAGGTAGGATAATTGAGATTTACGGGCCTGAGTCTTCGGGTAAGACGACAGTTGCACTACACGCAATCGCTGAGGCTCAAAAACTCGGAGGCGTCGCAGCGTTTATCGACGCTGAACATGCTCTTGACCCTGTATACGCAAGAAACCTCGGTGTGGATATAGACAATCTTCTTGTTTCACAGCCGGACACGGGCGAACAGGGGCTTGAAATTACTGAGACGCTTATAAGAAGCGGTGCGATTGACATGATAGTTGTCGACTCGGTTGCGGCGCTGACTCCTAAAAACGAAATTGAAGGAGAGATGGGTGACACGCACGTCGGCGCACAGGCGAGGCTTATGTCGCAGGCATTAAGAAAACTTGCGGGTGCAATCTCTAAGTCAAACACAGTTGCCATTTTTATTAACCAGCTTAGGGAAAAGGTGGGCGTAATGTTCGGAAGCCCTGAGGTTACAACGGGAGGTAAGGCGCTTAAGTTTTATGCAACGATAAGACTAGACGTAAGAAAAGGCGAGGCTATTAAAGACGGAACGGACGTTGCGGGAAATAGGACAAAGGTCAAGGTTGTTAAAAACAAGGTTGCTCCGCCGTTTAAACTTGCGGAGTTTGAAATTAGATACGGAAGAGGAGTGAGCGCGGCGGCTAGCCTTGTAAACGTCGGAACGGAAATGGAAATTTTACAAAAAGCAGGATCGTGGTTTTCGTATGACGGACAGCGGATTGGTCAAGGCAGAGATAATGTTCGTGCATACCTTGAAGCAAACCCCGAGGTGGCAAAGGAAATCCATAAAAAAATTATGGACAAGATTGCACAGGATAGGGAAGAGCAACTCGCTCCAAAAGAAGAACCTGCAAAGCAAGAACCTGCAAAGGCAGAATAAAATAAAAAAGGCATTGAGAAACTCGCCTCAATACCTAGGTGCGTGAATGCAGTTCACAAACGCAACAATCCCTCTAAAAACTAGGGGGATTTTTCTTTTCTTCGTTGGTAGCAATATCGTTTTGGGATACGTGAGCTTCGGCAATTTTAATGTCGCTGTCTTTTGCGTGAACAACAGTTTCTTTAAGCTCGCCTTCTACCATCTCATCGTTTTGCAATTCGTGTTCAAGTTGGTCTATTTCATCGCCAGTGTCGGTTTTGATTCTCACGTGCATATATGTGCTTAGGTGTCGTTCGCGCAGGGAGTAAACAAATAGAGCGATTATAGCAGTTGTGTAGCTGTATATGATAGTGGTTAAAGAGTATGTAAAATAGGACGCGGTCACTGCACTGAAAAATTCGCCAAAGCTTGAGGTAATATAGCCAAACATCGTTTCCTCACTCATGGCCAAGATTTCTGTAAATGGTATATTAGTTCCCATAATGCTGTACACGTAGCTTTCGTTATATGCAACTGCATACTGATATTCGGTCACCAGGATGTAGCCGGTAACGCCGATGAACGTGAAGACGGCTGTTGCTATGCAAAGTGTTATGATTAGGGGTTTTTCGCGCTTTCCGCCAAAAAGCTTGTAGCCAAAATACACGAGCGAGCAGACGATGAACCCGCCAACCAGTCCAAAAGTTCCTTCTATTAAAATTGCAATCACAACCCAGAGCACTACTCCTGCGATTCCTCCGACAACAGCGCCGACAATTCCTTTTAGCAACGACGTGCTTTCTCGCCTTTTGGGTTGTTCTAATAAATTTTGCGCTTCATTTGTTTGGTCGGTCGCTATTTGTTCACCTAATATCGTATCTTTATCTTCCACAAAAATCTCCTTAAATTACGAAAAAACAGAAAATGCAATTGCTGCTAAAGTGGATAATAGCAAAACGCCTGCCGCTACCATAGCAATGATTCTTCTCGCCTTTTGTCTCTTCTTGCTCATATATTACCACCTATTGTTTAATTATTCATAATTATAGCAGAGTTTGAAAATATTACAAGAGTGTTTATACAATTGTAATGAATTATTAATATTTAACGGGTAAAAATATCTTTAACTTAGGCTTGCTATGAAGAAAATTTTCTAGATTGTGCGAGGTGATAATAATGAGTGTAAAGAAGCGAGGCGAACGAAGTTTTGTCTACGATGGCTACATAAGCGTGTATGAAAGCGCTGCTGTTGGGGGAAGGATGGAGTCTGCGGGTAAATTCGCAAGGTATTTTGACTACAGCCTGCCCGATGCACTTTGGGGGGAGACTTCCTTTGAGAAGACGGAAAAAAAGATGTTTAAATATGTTGTTGATAGAGTGCTTAGCAAGGCGGGTTGCAAAAAAGATGATGTAGATGTGCTCATCGGCGGTGATTTGCTAAATCAGATTGTATCCTCGGGCTACGCCGCCAGAGATTTGGAACTTGCGTTTCTCGGTGTATACGGCGCGTGTTCTACGATGTCGCAGAGCCTGCTTATGGGAGGGATGTTGGTAGACGGCGGTTTTTGCGACAGAGTAATTTGCGCAACCTGTTCACACTTTGCGGCCGCGGAGAGACAGTTTAGATATCCGCTTGAACTGGGTACACCAAAGACTCCCGTCTCGCAAAATACAGCGACAGCCGCAGGCGCGATAATGCTTGTGAACGGTAAATTTGAAGGAAGACCAAACCTCGTGTCGTGCACTGTCGGACGGGCGATTGACGGAAACATTACAGACGCAAACAACATGGGGGCGGCGATGGCACCTGCTGCCGCAGAGACGATTCTGACGCACCTTCAAGATATGTGCCTTGCTTGCGACCACTACGACCTGATAGTGACGGGAGATCTCGGAACTTTTGGCAGCGAACTGTTGCTCGAAATGTGTGAGAAGTGCGCGCTAGACATTTCAAACATACATTTTGACTGTGGTGCACAGATGTACGAAGGAATGTGCAACATAAATTGCGGTGCGAGCGGATGTGGCTGCGGTGCCAGTGTGCTTAGTGGTTATATTTTACAGAGATTAAAAGATCGAGAGTTGAAACGAGTGCTATTTGTCGCAACGGGTGCACTTTTGTCACCTACTGTTGTCCAACAGGGCGAAAGCATTCCATCAATTGCACATGCGGTTTCGATAGAGCTGTTGTAAGCAATAGCAATATAGGAGAGAATAATGAACTTTTTATACGCATTTTTAATAGGTGGAACAATCTGCGTTGTAGGGCAACTTCTGTTGTCGCTAACGAGTTTGACTTCCGCGAGAATACTGGTGCTTTTTGTAACGATTGGGGTAATACTTGGTGCGGTTGGTCTGTATGAGCCGCTGGTAGAATTTGCCGGTGCCGGTGCAACCGTTCCGCTTACGGGCTTTGGATGGGTACTGGCAAAAGGAGCTCTTGAAGGTGCAAACCAAAGTGGCCTGTTTGGAGCTCTTGGTGGTGGGCTTACTGCTTCGGCTATAGGTGTGAGCGCAGCAGTTGTGTTCGGATATGTGATGTCGGTAGTTTTTAAGGCTAAAATAAAGAAGTGATACAAAAATATCACTTCTCAGATCAGTTCTCATATCACTTCTTCAGCGTTAGCAGATCACCGGCTTTGAGCGGTAAGTTGCACTTTATGCTCAGCGGTTCGCAGGGATGAGGTGCGCTTTGTCTGCATTCTCCTTGAAGAGTTCTTATGTCCTCGCACACAAAACTCATCCTTTCACCGCTCTTTGAAAGTACGTGAAATGTTTCGCCCTCCAAAAATTTATTTCTTTGAATAATCTGAACTCTGCCATCAGCGGCGTCGTTAGTAACAACTCCGCAAAAGACATCTGTTCTTTTTTTTATCGTTCTGGCGATATCTTGTCCCTGTCCCTGGGGATTTCCGTAGTAAAAGCCTGTAGTAAAATTTCTTGAGGCAGATGATTCAAGGTCGTCCATAATGGTTTCGTCGAAGGTTTTTTCAGATAGGTAGTCGTCAATCGCTCTGCGATATGCATGAACGACGCTTGCGACGTAATATGTACTCTTCATACGACCTTCAATTTTAAAGGAGACAACGCCCGCTTCTGCAAGGTCGGATATGTGTCTAACCATGCATAGGTCGTTTGAATTGAGAAGATAAGTGCCGCGACTATCCTCAAGAATCCTAAAGTGCTCTTCTCTTCCGACTTCGCGAATTTCATATTCCCACCTGCAAGGCTGTGCGCACTCACCTTTGTTTCCGCTCCTGTCCGTCAAAACAGACGAGAGAAGGCATCTTCCCGAATATGCTATGCACATTGCACCGTGTACAAAGGTTTCAATTTCCATGTCGGGACATGCCGTGTGAATTTGTGCGATGTTTTTGAGCGTAGCCTCTCTTGCAAGTACAACTCGAGAAACACCGGAATTCTTCCAGAATTTGACTGAGTAAGAGTTCATGGTGCTCGCCTGAGTTGAAAGGTGGATCTCAAGTCCTGCATCACGGCAGAGCTCTATCATGCCGGGGTCTGAAACGATTACAGCGTCTACGCCGCTTAGCTTCACATCCTTTAGGTATGCGGGCATTTCGAGCATATCGTCATCGTTCATGACCGCGTTTATCGTCACATATGCCTTGGCGGAGTGCTCGTGGGCAATGTCTGCCGCACGTTTCATCTCATCTGCGCCAAAATTAGCAGCAAAGCTGCGCAATCCAAATTTTTTACCGCCAAAATATACAGCATCTGCTCCAAAGTTGAGTGCGGTTTGCAGGCACTCCATGTTTCCTGCAGGTGCTAAAAGTTCAATGTTACTCATTATGCGTCCTCATCGTCCTCGTTTTCGCTTTCAGCTTCACTGTCGCTTGAAGATTGAGCGTTCCAAAGTGGGCTGTATTTGTCAGTTGCGGCTTGGTGTTCCTCGTATGTCTTTGAGAATATAGTCTCGCCTGTTTCGGGATCTCCGAGGCAGAAGTAGAAATAGCCTTCGTGCATAGCCTCTTTGTCGGGATTTACCGCTGCATCCAGCGCAAGTTCACCCGGGCTCGAGATTGGGCCAAGAGGATAACCTGAATATTTGTATGTGTTGTATAGCGAGTCTATCGCACGTTCCTCTTCATCAAAGACGTATTTATCCTCGCCGGTGTAGAATTGTAGGGTGGCGCAGGATTCAAGTCTCTGCCCTTCTTCGAGCCTGTTGTGAAATACAGCAGAAACCTTCTCAAAGTCCGCCGGTTTCGCTTCACGCTCGATCATGGAAGCAAGTGTAACGACCTGTTCGAGCGTCATGCCGAGCTTTTCAGCAGCGGTGTAAAGATCCGAATCAAACTTAAACCTAAATTGGTCGAGCATCTTAGTTATTACTGTAGCCGGTGAAGAGTCTGCGTAAATTTCGTATGTGTCGGGGAAAAGATATCCCTCAAGCACGTATCTGCGCTTTTCTTCGGAGACGTTATTTGCGTTTATTGCGTCGTTTACAAAGACATAATCCTCAAAACCTTCGCCTGTTCTGCAAAGCTCGAGAAACTCTTCCGAACTCCCACCAAAAAGATCTAAACTTTCAAAGTATTCTGCCATATCTTCGACAGTATATCCCTCGGGAATAGTAATCATGAGCGTGCCTCTAATATAGACCGTTTTGCTAAGCTCTTCGATTATGTCGTCAAAGCTCATCGCCGTGTTTAGCTGATATGTTCCCGGCTGAAAGTGCATACTCTTGTCGGTAAAGTCTGCGTAGTATTTAAAAGTCGTCTCGTTCATGATGACACCCGCCTCATATAGCGTCTGCGCAATCGTTGAAACAGAAGATCCGCTCTTTATTTCAACGGTAACTTCTTCTGCCATAGATTCGCTTGAAACAGGGGCGAAATAGTCGGTATATATAATCTCTCCACCGATAAACACACCGATAACAACTGCGCTTACGGCAATAGCAAGAATAAGGATTGGGCTAAAAACACGCCAAAGTATTATGCGTGTAGGGCTAATATCAATCCCATTTTTGCGCCTGCTTCGTCCTCTGGTTTGAGGTTGCGGAGTATATACAGGTGGTGCTGCTGCATGCTCTTTGTGTTCAACGTATTCGTCTAAGTTCGGAGGGATTTCCTGATAAGTATCAAAATTTTGAGCTGACAAATACGCGGGGTTTTCGTATTCCCCCGCTTCATCTTGTTGATTTGGCGTCAAATCTTGCTCCGAACGAACAAAATCGTCGTCAACTATGTAGTCATTCTGACTCTTATATTTTTCTCTGTTTCCTCGGCGGTTAGACATTTTTTATTTACTCCCCAAACATTCCCGTGTCTAGCTTGCAAGCGTCCCCGATAATTTTGTATATGTCGGAAACGAGCGTCTGAACTTTGTATTCGGCGGCAAAAAATTCGCTTATCTTGGGGTTGAATGCGAGAACATCCCCGAGCTTTTTAAGCTGGTCCATCGTCTCTTCTGAGGGTTGCTTTCCCGAATACACCTCAAGTTGAGCCTCAAACTGCAATTTTTTATACTGCTTGAGCAAAGAAGCTGTGCTTTCGTCTGCGTATACTTCCTCTTTTAAAGTCTCGTATGTCTTGTACTCGTCGCACTGCGAAAGTGAATGTGCCAGCGCGTTTGCCTGGTCGTAGATGTACATGTTTACCACCTCTTAAATTTCTAGTATAATGGGCAAAATCATAGGATTTCGCTTTGTTTTGTGATACAAATATCCGCTAAGTGAGCGCTTAACTTTGGACTTTATCGCCATCCATTCAATGTTTCCTTGCCCAAGACAGTCGTTCACTGCCTTTATGACGACGCCGCGAGCCTCAGAAAGAAGATCCTCGCTCTCGCGCATGTAGACAAACCCTCTTGATACGATGTCGGGACCTGAAATAATGCCTCCGTCGTCCTTTGAAATGGTTACGACTACAATAAAGAGTCCGTCGTTTGAAAGTACCTGCCTGTCTCTTAACACCACACTGCCGACGTCTCCGACGCCCAGCCCGTCGATGAGGATAACGCCCGATTCGACTCGCTCGCCGTAGGTCACCTTGTCCTTTGTAAGCTCAATAGGCTTTCCGATTTCGGGAATACATATGTTTGTGCGCTTTATTCCAAGATCTTCTGCCAAAGATGCGTGGTGATACAGGTGTCTGGGTTCGCCGTGAACGGGGATAAAGTATTTTGGTTTAACGAGCGAAAGCATAAGCTTAAGCTCCTCTTGGCAGGCATGTCCCGAAACGTGAACCTTGGCAAGACCTTCGTAAATTACCTTTGCGCCATGTTTATAGAGCATGTTTATTACGTCTGAAACATATCTCTCGTTTCCCGGGATAGGGGTAGAAGAGATGATGACGTGGTCGCCTTGCTTTATGTTGATATGCGGATGCTCGCCCGAAGCCATACGCACAAGTCCCGACATGTTTTCGCCTTGCGAACCCGTAGTAAGTACGACGATTTTGTTGTCTCGCTCGTTGTCGAGTGCATCGGGTGAGATAATCATCTTTTCGGGGATGTCCATCATATTAAGCTCGGTAGCAATCGTTGAAAGCTTGACCATGCTTCTGCCGGCAAAACAAACCTTACGGTTGTATTTTTTTGCAAGGTCGATGACCTGTTGTTGCCTGTTTATGTTTGAGGCAAAGGTGGCTATGATGATTCTGCCCTTTGCAATGCTGAAATACTCCTCAAATGTTGCGCCTACGAGACTCTCTGAGATTGTGTGTCCCGGATGCTCTGCGTTTGTAGAGTCGCTCATCAGAGCTAGAACTCCCGATTCTCCTATCGAAGCGAACCTCGCCAGATCCATAACTTTGCCGCCCGGCGGTGTATAGTCGATTTTAAAGTCGCCGGTGTGGATTATCGTTCCTGCTTTTGTTGTTATTGCAAGTCCCACTGAGTCTATTATCGAGTGAGTAACGTGAATAAACTCAATAGAGATCTCTCCACATTTTACGGTATCGCCGGGTTTTATCGGATGCAGGTTGTGTGTCGCTATTCCGCGCTCTTCGAGCTTTGACTGTATCAGCGCAACCGCAAGCCTTGTCCCAAAAACAGGTACATCTATGTCCTTTAACACATATGGTGTTGCACCGATGTGATCCTCGTGTCCGTGAGTTATGACAAACGCACGGATTTTTTTCTGGTTTTCTTTTA
>CAYJIQ010000059.1:6825-9498 GCA_964370275.1 uncultured Christensenellaceae bacterium | reverse complement strand
GGCTACGCAGACGGATATAAGAGACTAAATGCAGGACGGGCACATGTCCTTGTTAAAGGGAAAAAATGTCCGCTCAGAGGGCGAGTTTGTATGGATCAGATTATGTTTGATGTCTCGGATGTGCCGGATATCAAAATCGGAGACAAGATTGTTCTTATGGGAACATGCGGAAATGAGAGGATAACCGCAGACGAACTTGCTAAATATGCACAGACAATAAATTACGAGATTTTAACTTCAATCTCGGCGAGGATGCCACTTGTATATGAATAATATAAAAATTGAGCAGAGAAAATTTTTAGCTAACGTCACACCGCCCGAAGTGGATGAAAACAAGGTGGTGGAGTTTTTGGCGGATTTTGAGCCTTTTTTAAGCTCGAAAACCGTCTTTTGCTATATGTCTATGGCAGGAGAATTTCCAACAAAGGTAATTGTTGACGAATGCAAAAGGTTGGGTAAAAAAGTATACTTACCCGTTGTTATTGGAAAAACGATGATGTTTTGTGAATATAAAGGGGAACTTAGAAAGGGCGCATTTGATATTTTAGAACCTGCCGACAAGGAAAGCAGAAAAAAAGATGCGGAGCTGTGTTTTGTGCCGGGTGTGGCGTTTTCGGTGAAATGCGAAAGGCTCGGCAGAGGCGGGGGCTACTACGACAAGTTCTTAAAGAACTTTAAAGGTTATAAACTTGGACTATGTTTTAGTACTCATGTCGTCGATATAGCGGTTGAAGCGCACGATATCTTAATGGATAATGTACTTACAGAAGAAGGTTTTATAGAAAAAAACTAAATATTATTCATAAAACGTACACAACTATAGCCTTTTGAAAGCTTTACATATTGTAAGAAATGGTATAAAATTGTAGATAATAAGTATATGGATGGGATTTATGAGAGTAGTAAGCGGGAGTGCGCGTGGAATTGCACTTATCGCACCGCAAGAGGGGACCAGACCCACATCGGATAAGGTAAAAGAAGCGGTGTTTGGAAGTATACAATTTGATATCATGCAAAGTGATGTGCTCGACCTGTTTGCGGGTTCGGGCGCACTTGGGATTGAGGCTCTTTCAAGGGGAGCAAGCCGCTCGGTTTTTGTTGAAAATGCTAAAAGCGCGTGTGAAGTTATTAAAAAAAACTTGCAAAAGACAAAGCTTGAGCAAAACGCAAGGCTTGTTTGCGAAGATTGGAAAAGTGGTTTGGCAAAGGTTGTGGGAAGTTTTGATTTTATTTTTTTAGATCCGCCATATGCAAGCGGAGTTTACGAAGATGTTTTGCAGGAGATAAAGGCGAAGAACCTACTTAAGAACAACGGAGTTATTATCGCAGAACACGACGGAAGCTTTGAGAAATGCGAAGGATATAAACTTAAGAAAACCAAAAAATACGGACAGACATATATATCTTATTTTGAGGAGGACTGCGATGAAGGTAATATATCCGGGCAGTTTTGACCCACCGACGCTTGGACATGCAGACGTGTTTGAGCGTGCAGGCGAATGCTTTGATGAAGTGGTGGTTGCTGTTATGGTAAACCCCGCAAAAAAAGGACGCTTCGATTTAGAGACTCGAATTGAGATAATAGAGGAGATGACAAAGGAGTTTAAAAATGTCAGCGTTGTTGCAGACGACGGAATGCTCGGGCAGCTCGTGCAAAAACTGGGATGTGACGGGATATTAAGGGGCATAAGAAACATTAACGACTTTGAATCAGAAAGAGACAGAGCTGTCTGCAACAATAAACTTTATGGCGTTGAAACAGTGTTTTTGTTTTCAAGAGGGGAACATGCGCACATATCATCGTCACTTGTAAGTGAAATTTTACATTTTGGAGGGGACGTATCCGGATTTGTCCCAAAATGCGTATTAGATAAAATACTGGGAGGAAAATGCAAATGAGTAATCAGACAATTTATTCGCTAATTGACGAGCTACAGGAGGTCGTAAACAAAAGTCCCGGAAAGGCTTTTTCTAAAAATAAAGTTATCGACGTAAAGTTGGTTAATGAAATAATCGAGGACATAAAGGCGGCACTAGAGGACGAATTTGCCGTTTCTCGCGAGATATCAGAGCAAAAAGACGAATATTTAAATCACGGTAAATCACAGGCTGAGGATATATTAAGGCAGGCAGAGGATGCCCTTAAAGAGGCAAAAATTCGCTCATCTGCAATGTTAAACGAAAATAATCTTGTAAAGGCGGCGCACGAGCGCAGTGCAAAGATGATAGAATCTGCAAAGGCACAGGCAAAAGAAGTGCGTGCGAGTGCAATAACATATGCCGATGAAGTGCTTATGGACCTTGAGGATTACTTTAAAGAATACATGACCATTGTTCAGGATAATCGCTCCAGGCTTTATGCAAAACCCGCAAAAGAAGGTGCTGACCAAGAAGGCACACAGCAGCAATAAATTTAGAATGTTAGGCTAGGGAGATGGCTTTTGTGAGAATAAGGGTTATCCCCGCGCTTATTATACCTTGGAGCAACTTGATGCCGAAGAATCCCTTTAATCTCAGGCCGCAAGCTGAAAACATACTGTGACTTTGTGAGTGAATCGCCAGTCCGCCAAATGAACAAATAAATGAAATTATTATAAGTTTCATCTCAAGCGGAAGGTTTGACTCGCTTATAGCAAAGCTTCCGGTAGTCATCTCGAAAAACCCGGAAATCAA
>CAYJIQ010000059.1:3961-6815 GCA_964370275.1 uncultured Christensenellaceae bacterium | reverse complement strand
AGGAGACTACACCTATAAATGCTCCGAAAAATACCATAAAAACACATATGTTAAGCATTGCCGAAAAGGACTCGGTGGCACTTTTGAGCATAATTTTGCCGAGTGAGCCGGTCTTTTCGTTTTTTATAAAGATTCTGCCGATGTCTACAGGTTTTAACTTTATGAGCAAAAACATAAGAATAAGAGAGCTTAGATAATGGGCAGGGATTAGGTAAATAAACAAAGTTGATTGCCCGAGCATAGAGGTGCTTATTGCGCCGACGAAAAATGCAGGACCGGTTACACTGCACACGCCTGCAAGGTATTTTGCGGCGGTGTCTCCTAAAAGTTTTTGCGAGTATAGCGAGGAACACAGCTTTGCGCTCATGGGATACCCGCTTAGTGCACTAATGCCCGTGACGAAAAAATATGCACTCCATATGTTCGAGAAGCTTTTATGAGAAGGTAAAGATGCTACAATTACTCCTGAGAGAAAAAAGAAGGGCAAAAGGCAGGGCAAAACTGTGCACAGCCAACTGTTTAGCGCGTTGCTTGCACCTTTAAGCGAAAGATCGGGAAAGAGCAAAAGTAAAATCATAAGTAGCGTGCAGGTTAAGGGTATTGCAAGTCTGCGTATCAAAACATCACCTCAAATTTGCAGTATATAAAACTGTATGCACAACAATAAAATAACATGACGTAATATCAGCGGAGGGAAATATGAAAAAACTGGGGTTAGCACTGGGGTCTGGTGCAGCAAGGGGACTCGTCCATATAGGTATTTTACAGGTGTTAGAGGAAAACAACATAAAGCCGTACTGTGTTGCCGGGTGTAGTATGGGCGCGGTAATCGGGGGGATTTATGCTGTTGGAACGGATGTCTATCACTTAGAAGAGGTAGCGACTTCAATAAAACTTTCAAAGTTTATAGACTTCACTCTGGCAAGGGGTGGAATTATGAGCGGAAAAAGGGTGGAGAAAATTATTTCAACAATGACATCTGAAAAGAACTTCGAGGACACTTTAATTCCTTTTGGTTGTATCGCCGTGGACTATGAGAGTGGAAAATTAACAAATTTTAAAAAAGGTGCTTTGGCGCCTGCCATCCACGCGAGCTTATCTGTTCCGGGTGTTTTTGTGCCCGCAGACGTAGACGGAAAGTTATACATCGACGGCGGCGTTCTTGAAAGGATGCCCTGTGAACTGACACGTGAACTGGGGGCGGAGGTCGTCGTTGGAATAGACATTGAACATCGAGGGCAAAAACAGCCAAAACCTAAAAATACGCCCGAGACTATACAAGGGATGGTAAACATATCGGGATGGAATGCATGGCAACAGTGCGGACAAAAGCCCGACATTCTCATTGCGCCTGATGTGGAGGATGTTGATAAATGGTCGGCAAAGGACAGCAAGCTTTGTGTGTTAAAAGGAAGAGAGGCAATGCTTGCAAATTTAGATAAGGTAAAAGCGGCCATAAATTATTAACTTGTTTGATTGTATATTATTTATTCGGCTTGGTGTAATTTGGTTGCCATAATTATACTGTTGTGATAAAATAAGTTCGTTGCGCATTTGCAACACAATATTTACGAGGAGTTTTAAAGATGAAGGAGTGTCTTAGTATTCTTGAGCTGCTAAAAAAGGAGTCTTCATATAAGAATATCTATTCCATTTTTTGCGGCCACGGTTCAAAGGTTGCCTCAGAGTTTATAGAAAATAAACAGGTAAAACAAATTACATACAAGGAGTATGCGGCTCATACAGATAAGGTTGCGGCGGGGCTTTCAAAGCTGCTTAACGCAAAGCGCGGGTTTGTCGGGCTCAGATGGGAAAACAATCCTATGTGGCCTGCTGTTTTTTGGGGAATACTCAAGTCGGGATGCGACGCATTGCTAATTAATTCTGAGCTTGAAGGAAGCTCTCTTGAGCACATACTTTCACAAAGCGGCGCTATTGCGTTGATAACACCACAAGAAATTTCGTGTAGCGTAAAGACGATAGAACCAAAGCAACTATTTGAACACGATGAAGTTCTCGTTTCGGCAGAGTTTGGCGACAGAGTTGCACTGTGTACTTCAGGGACTACAGGAGACTCACGGGTGTTTGTCTATGATGGAAAGGCAATGAGCGCGCAGATGGCGAGCATCACCGGTCTTCTAGACAAAAGCGAGGATTTAATATATGACACGACGAGCGGTCCATGCAAAAACCTCGCCATGTTGCCACTTCACCATGTGTTTGGATTGGTTGCAGTATACATGTGGTACTCATTTTTTGCAAAGACAATTGTATATTTAGAGGACAAAAACCCAAAGACCATCATGGGAACCTGTAAGCAGCTTGGGGTCACTCATATTTTTTGCGTTCCGCTTTTTTGGAACAATGTTGCTCAGGGAATAATGAGAAAAGTCGAGCAGGGTGGCGTAAAGAAAGAAAGGATGTTTGAAAGAATGTCAAACCTGTCCTGTACTCTTCAGACAAACATGAAGCGGTCGGGCAGAAAAATTATCGGTGGGTCGATCTTCAAAGGAGTGCACGATAACTTAGTCGGCTCATCAGTGCGGTTTTTGATATCGGGAGGTGGACACATTTTACCCGAGACGCTAAGGATAATAAACAGCATAGGATATCCGCTGTACAACGGTTTTGGAATGACGGAAACGGGAGTAACTTCGGTTGAAATGTCTATAGAGATAAGAAAGAGACTTGAAGGCAGTGTGGGAGTTCCGTTTGACAGTGCACGATACAAAATCGAGGGCGGCGACGTTGGAGAACTGCACATTGCCGGGAGTTCGCTTCATTCAGGGCGTATGATAAACGGCGAGTATAAACCGAGAACTGAAGAATGGTTTGCCACAGGTGACATTGCCAG
>CAYJIQ010000059.1:400-3938 GCA_964370275.1 uncultured Christensenellaceae bacterium | reverse complement strand
ATCGCCTTTTTATCGAGGGAAGAATTAAAGAGGTTATCATCAACGATGCGGGCGAGAATATCTACCCCGATGAGATGGAGGACTACTTCTCAGACCTGCCCGGAGTAAGCAGGTTGTGCATATTTGGCATGAAAACGGACGAACCGTATGAAGTTATCGCTATGGTGATTGAACAGTGTGATGAGTGCGATTTTGAGGAACTTTCAAGCGTGATTAAAGAGATTAACTCGGCTCTTCCGATGTATAAAAAGTTGAGAAAAGTACTTATTTCAAAAAAGCCGCTACCGGTGGCAAACGGAATTAAAGTTCAGCGTCAAAAGCTTAAAACTCTTGTCGAATCAGGAGAGTGGAAGTGCGTTGAGTTTGACTTTGAGACAGGAAAAGTAGCCCCAACATCTCAAAGCGAAAGTGAGGAAAAACTCGATAAGCATTTTATTGAGATAAAAAATAAGGTAAAAGAAATATTTGCTCAGGTGCTCGTGCTAGACGAAAAGGAGATAGCCGATGATGCACACTTTGTGTTTGACCTAGGTGGAGATAGCCTTTGTATAATCGGCGTTATGGCACAGCTTGAAGAGCTATACGACGTGACCGTTGGTGACGACGAGATAACGGGGCTTGTAAACGTTGCAGACGTTGCTAAGCTTATATACGAGAAGGAAAAGACTAAGTGAGAAGTGAATAAAGATAGTAAATTCCCGCAATAAACATCATAAAACCTATGGTATATGCGAGAGCCGTAAGTAGCCGTTTTCTCTCAAACGGAACTTTCGGCTCTTCTTTTATTTCCTGAAGATAAGCCTTGCACTTTGCGCAATATTCAGCTTCATCGGAGTAATCTATATTACATACCGGACATTTTTTCATTGTCTTCTCCCATTAGTGTCTTCTGTAGCGAACGCGCTTGTATTGAGCTCTGGATTGTCTCATCGAGGGGGGAAGTTTGCTTTTGCCTTTTGGGCCGACCCTTCTCTTTTTAACAACTATCATGCGTAGCATTAAAAGGATGATAACCGTAGCGGGGATTATCAGCCAAAGCGTCATTAGTTGGTCGGCATTGGTCTGTGCGTTTTCCTCTTTTAGTTGAACGGGCTCTAGTAGAGAAATCGGACCGTCGACTCCACCGGCACCGGGTTGGTACACATTTCTTCCTGCGAGCATGTCGCCGTCATAGAGAACTCTATCACCCATTGTATAGGTGACACTTCCTATCACTTCGCCTTCTTCGACGGGTGCAGTTAGCGCAGAGTTTACAATTTTGTTTACGGTAACCTCGTCGGTAAAGGTAGAACCTGAAATCATAGTAATCATCTCGTCGTCGCCAATGTCGGGAACACATTCTAGAGTTTCGTCACCTTCTGCCGCGCCGTTTACGAGCGTTGTCACAGGATAAGCCTCTAAAAATTCTTTAATTGTCACATTGTAAGAAGTTTCAAATCCGTAGTCAAACAGCTTTTTTGCATAGGGAAAGCTCATACAATCCTCTGCATGGTCTCCGAACACCAAAGCAATAATGGTTCGGCCTTCCTTTTCAGCGGAGGCTACAAGGCATCTTCCCGCAGCGTTTGTAGTACCGGTCTTCATGCCCGTTGCATATGGGTAAAGAAAGCTCTGTTCCTCTTCTGTATTGTTTTCAGACGTGGTGAGCAATCTGTTTGTGTTTATCAAAACTCGCTCTTCATCCACCTTGTCTGTTGGGTCAACCACGTATTTTTCTTCTGACATAACCTCGACAAGCTGTTCGTTTTCTAATGCTGCAAGCGCAAGCTTTGACATGTCGCTCGCCGTGGTATAGTGATTATCGTCGTGAACGCCGTGTGGGTTTACAAAGTTTGAGTCAGTCATGCCAAGCTCGACGGCTTTTTCGTTCATGAGTTCAGCAAACTCTTCGATTCCTCCCGAAATTTCCATTGCAAGTGTGTATGCCGCATCATTTCCGGATTCGAGCATCATGCCGTAAAAGACGTCTTTTACAGAAATAGTCTCCCCGCTTTCAAGGTGCATCAAACTCGAAGCGGACGAAAAACCCGCTACCCCAAGGTCGGGGACAACAATGGTGTCTCCAAAATCGAGATTTTCAAGGACGACAAGCGCAGTTAAAATTTTCGTTGTGCTCGCAGGAAAAATTTGTTTCTTGGCATCCTGAGAGTATAGAATTGTTCCTGAATGACCGTCGACAAGCATCGCCGCTTCTAAGTTAAAATCTTCGGGGTCGAGTGTGCCGTATACGTCGGTAGACTCTTCTTGGGTGTCCCCCGATGTGTCAGCTGTGTCGCCTGAGTCCTGTTGGGATGTATTGTCGTCGCCACCATCCTCAGGTTCTTCAGCAAGCACGGTAGAGCAGGAAAAAATAGTTGCTATTATCAGCATCAGCGCAAAAATGCGTATAAATTTATTGTACTTCAAAGTGTCACCTTTCCGTTTATTACTTCCGCTATTTTACCATAAATGAGAAAAAACATCAAATGGATTTTATGAATTTTGTGTTAAATGTCAAAACAAAAAGGGCATAAAAGCCCTTTTTTATAGTTTCTCTGTGTTATGTTTGTCCTACAATGACTTGCTCTTGCTGTATGCATATTGCACAGCAGATTGATGTCTTGAACACTCAGCTTCTGTTTCGTGAACCATAGACTCGTTAAAGTGTATGCAAAAATGACCTTCAAAATTATCGTTCGGGTTGGGGTTTGCCATATGGGGCATGTTGTTTTGTGAAGCAGCAAATGTCCTGCTTCCGACAGTTACCCAAATGGAACGTCTGTTCCAGTCCCAAACACCGCCGTTGGCTTCCTTCATGTTTGCCGTGTCGTCTGCGTCTACCGGGTAGCAGTCTGCATGGAACCAACCGCCAAAACGATATGCGTGATACTGAATTCCCGTCGCAACGTCGGTGACAAGTGCCGTGGTACCTTCGGTGAAGATGTGTTCAATTTCATCCCAAGAGGCGAGCTCAACAGTGCCTGAAATACCGTATCTTTCTGAAAGGGTTGTCCTTATATCGTTGTCTCCGTATAAAAGTTCAAGCGTTGCTTCCCCGGCAATTCCGTCGGAAGAAATACCCGCCTTTTTTTGGAAGTCCTTCACGGCTTGTACAGTTTTTTCTCCATAAAATCCTGTAGCGCTTGCCGTTAAAAATCCTCTTTCCTTAAGTTCCTTTTGCATGTTTTGCACTTCGATTCCGCTCATGTTTTCCTTTAACATTAGTGCTGCGGATTTTGATGTGCTCGTTATTATGGCGTCCTTTTCGATGTAGCCCGTAGACTCTGTTCCGTCCTCTGCAATATCGTATACGACCTCGTAGTTTTCGCCCGAGATTCCGTAAACAGATACTCCTGCACCCGCGTTAAGTGTTGCAACAGGATCACCGTAACCACCTGCAGAAGAGTAAACCTCAGTTTCGTCTTCTATGATATTGCCGGTGATACTATCCGTAGATGCTAAAAAAACAAACTCTTTGCTGACGTAGCCAATATAGTTGCCGTAGATAATGCGATACCACCCATCCTGCTCTTCTTCAAAGACTCCGACACGTGCACTT
>CAYJIQ010000059.1:0-390 GCA_964370275.1 uncultured Christensenellaceae bacterium | reverse complement strand
TACTATAGGAGAGTCTGTCGAGGGTCTAAGCCGCATGTTCACCTCGTCTCCCGTAATTATCGCTTCTTCAAACGGAACCGTTGCTTGTGCCTGTGTTGTGGGAATTAATATTAAGCAAATTATTATCGCTAAGGTATAGATTAACTTTTTCAAAACCGCATATCCTTTCAAAATTTATTACATATACATGTATCTATTGTATAACTCCGCTCGGTGTTTTGTCAAATATATACATGCAATATTTAGTTAAAATTATGTGAACTTTGTTGTATATTTTATGCGAATGGTGAAAACATATTAAGTGAAGTAATAAATAATAGGAGTAGAGATGAAAAAAGGTTTAAAGAGACTTGTTTTTACAAGCGTATTTGTAATACTTTGCACCGTTGC
>CAYJIQ010000058.1:1022-9505 GCA_964370275.1 uncultured Christensenellaceae bacterium | reverse complement strand
AGTTCCCCCGATGCGACAGGTTCATGTGCCCAGATTATATCTGCAAACCTGCTTTCAATCTCTCCCAATTTATACTCAATCATAACAAAGCTCCTTGGTTTATTGTCGATAGACTACACGTTTAGTTTACTACCAATAAACCAAGTTGTCAAGTGTTAAAAATCCGTGCATTGTATCGTAGTGAATAAATATTTTTTTCTGCGCACACACCCCTTCCCTGCTAAATGTTCCCAAATCTTCATCCGTAGTCTCCGTGTTCGTAGCATGACAACGACATCCACCTTAGCACAGTCGATATATCAGAGCTTTGGGTTATCAATTTCAATTGTATCGGACCATAAAATTAAATCGTCCAAGTCATGCTCTTTGTCTGAAGCGAGACCATCTTCTTGTAATCCCCATCCGCCGAAATAAGTTCCCTGTGATTTCCTATTCCTGCAACTTTACCGCCTTTTAACAGCACGATTTTGTCCGCACCAGCGATTGTGCGCATTCTGTGGGCGATTACGATTACCGTCTTGCCCTTTGTAAGCCTTGCAATCGCCTCCGAAAGCGCCGTTTCGTTCATGATGTCAAGGGAAGATGTCGCTTCGTCTAGTAAAATTATCGGCGCGTCTTTTAAAAGTGCTCTGGCGATGGATAGTCTCTGTCTCTCGCCTCCCGACAACTTAGAGCCGTTTTCCCCAACGTCCGTGTTATATCCGTCCGGCAATGCGGAGACAAACTCATGGCAATTTGCCGCTTTTGCCGCCGAAATTACTTCCTCGTCCGTTGCATTTTTCCTGCCTATGCGGATGTTTTCCATAACCGTGTTGTTAAACAGCGTAACATCTTGAAAAACAATTGAGAATTTTTCCAGCAAAGTCTCGGGATCTACCTTTGAAACGTCCTCACCACCAAGGGTGATGCTTCCTGCATCCACGTCCCAAAACCTGGCTGCGAGTTTAATCGCCGTTGATTTACCGCCGCCCGATGGCCCTATGAGTGCTGTGACTTCACCCTGTTTTGCCTTGAAACTCACCCCGTCCAGCACTGTTTCGTGTTCGTTATATCCGAAAATTACATTTTTAAACTCCACATCATACCCGTTGTTTTCCACCACTTGTTTACCCGTCTGAATTTTAGTGTTTTCCAACTCTTTCATGCGGTTTACACTTAGCATTGTAATAAACACGGCGGCTATGTTTATGAGTGCACCTGACATAGGGTCAAAAATCCTCGTCGCAACCACCATAAACAGCACGAATATCAGCAGGTCTATTTGTCCCGATGAAAGCAGTATTACACCCATTATCATGGAAGTTGCAATGCCGATTTTAAGGATTAACTGTGCAGTGGAGACAAGACAACCCGTCACAAGTTCACCTTTCATAGAAGCCTTTTCATAGGTATCGAACTTATCGCTCATCTGGGCTTTGTGCGCACCTTTGCGATTGTTGGATTTTATATCCTTGATGTTGTCTATGCACTCGTGTAGCTTATCTACATAATCGACCATTATCCCTTGCGACTTCTTGCCGTGGCTATCCTGAGTTTTCTTTGAAAGTATGACGATTATCACGGACACGGGAACGACCCAAAGCGTGGCAAGTCCCATTCTCCAGTCGAGAACAAACAAACCCGTTCCAATCAAAAGCGTTGAGATACACGAGCCGACTAAATCGGGTATAAAGTGCGAAAATGCCTGCTCAATCATGGTGGTATCCGACATAATCGTGGTGGTCACGTCTCCCAAATCCTTTTTGCCGAAAAATGACAGTGGCAGTCTCCTTATCGTCTCTGCTAGGCTTATGCGCTTTGCTGCACTTTCCCTGTACGCCGGTGGATACTTTGCCGTGTATTCAAGCAGATAACTGCCCCACAGTATTAGAATAAGTATGCCTGCATAAAGGATGTACATTCCTATGTCAAGCGCAGGCGTCTGCGCACTTACCGCAGGTGATAGTGCATCGCTTAGGAACATGTATACAAGACCGCTAAGTCCCATTAAAATTAGGCTGCACAGCGTGTTTGCAAATGCCGCACGTACCAAATCCTTTGCGCCCTTTTCCGTCAGGGCAAAAGTTCTCATAAAAAATCTCTTCATTACGCACTCACCTCATCTTTCCAAACAAACGCCTTGTTGTATTCGCTCCACATTTCAGCGTATTTACCGCCTCTTGCAACAAGTTCGTCGTGCGAACCCTGTTCTGCGATTTTACCCTCTTCAACAAGGTAAATCCTGTCCACATGCTGCACGGTAGAAAGCCTGTGAGCGATCATCACCACAGTTTTACCCTTTGCCAATTCGCTCAGTGCAAGTTGAATTTCGTGTTCATTTTCGGGATCTGTGAACGCAGTGGCTTCGTCCAGCAAAATTATGGGAGCATCCTTTAAAATCGCCCTAGCTATTGCAATCCTCTGCGCCTCACCTCCCGACAGAAACACGCCTCCCGTTCCAACCTTCGCATGAAGCCCGAATTTGCTCACAATTTCATCGCAACGTGCAGCATGAAGTGCCGCAAGCACCTCTTTTTCCGTAGCATTCGGCTTGCTCTCGCGAACGTTGTCCATTATGGAGCACTTGTATAAATTCGTACTTTGGAACACGAAGGAAATATTGCTCATAAGCTCGTCTTCGGCAATGTCTTTTACATTTACCCCGCCGACGTTTACACTACCTCCGTCCACATCCCAAAACCTCGCCATAAGCATGGCAATGGTGGATTTTCCGCCCCCCGATGGGCCTACAAGGGCGATTTGTTCTCCGCTTTTTACTTTTAGAGACATATCCTCTATGGCATTTTCCTTTGCACCCGGATATCTAAAAGTGACATCTTCAAGGGAGATGTTGTACTCTTGCGGAAATTTCTCGTTCTTAATGTACTCAAGGGGTTTTTCCGCGAGCAAATCCTTCACCCGTGAAACCGCATCTTCGGCAACCATCGTGTTTTGGCTCATAAAGATGATTTTAAACATCATAAAACTCATTATTGGCGCAAAGAAGATGTAGAACAGAAAATGTGATATAAACGTTGCAGGGTCTGTGCTTCCCGATAGTATGAGTGCACCTCCGATTACCAGAATTATCGTAGACGAACCGAGGAAAGTTTGAAAAAGTGTCATGGGCACTCGCATACTCACCGTGTATTTCATGACATAATCCTTGTAGCTTAAAAGTGCGGAATAGAATCGCTTAAAGGAATGCACGCTTTGCCCAAATGTCTTTACCACGGGAATGCCTCTAACGTACTCGACTCCCTCGGAGTTTATCTTTTCAAGAGAGGTTTGATACTCTTTGATTTTCACGGGATAATCCTTGTTCATCATCATAGAGGACATGGCGATAAGCGAAAGTGCGAGAGGAATAAGGCTGATTAGCCCCAGTCGCCAATCAAATACGAACAACAAAACCAACACTACAACGGGCATGACAAATGCACCTGCCATGTCTGGAAGTTGGTGTGCGAGATAAGCTTCGGTTCTTGCGGCACTGTCCGTAACTGTTCTGCGCAGTGCCCCGCTCCGAGAGTCCGAAAAGAACCCCAATGGCAAGTCCATCATATGTGAAAGCGCCTTTGTCTTCATGTTCTTAGCAATGCGAAATGCCGCTTTGTGAGTTAGCATCAAAGAGAAGACGTAGATGGTTATAGAGAGAATTGCGGTTACGGTAGCTATTATCGCATAGTTTATCACTACGCCCGTATCCCCATAATTCCCCTGCATTTTAAGCACCTCGTCCACACCAAACCACACAAACAGTATGGGAAGAACGGAAAGCGCAGCACTTATCCCCGACAGGACAATGCCCAACATAGTGAGTTTCTTGTACCCTCCGGCAAATGCGAAGAGCTGACTTAGCAGTGACGGTTTCTTCTGTTTCAAATTTACCTCCTTTTGGCTGACGCAAACCTACAATTGAGAATGTACAGTTATTGAAAAAAAGCTCAGTTTTCTAAGGTTCAAAAGTCGTACATCAGTGAGTTTCCTGCTCCATAAAATTACTTTTAAAAATATGGATTCACAGGAAAATCGCGAACTCTGCGTTAGCCTAATAAATAATATTCAAGTTAGCAAAAACTAACCCGTGTTTAAAAAAATTTGCTCTATTTTGTTGAAAAAGCGAAGTTTTTCTTTAGTTTCTCAATTCTTCATTATCCATTGCCCTCCGCTCGTTCCTTTAAAAAATCCACCCAGCCCGCGTAGTGAAACGCATTGAGCCTGCTAGTATAATTCCTCGCATCTTCAAGATTTAAATTGTGCTCCACCACCTCAAGAAGCTGTGCAACTGATGAGGATGCGATTATATGCACAAAATGCCTATCCGCATCGGTGAGGATGATGCCTTGACATTCGAGCACCTTAATTAACGACTCTTCCTCAGCTTCTATAAAACTGTCCTTTAAACCTTCATATTTAGTTCCCGCCGAAAGAAAGAAAAGCAGTTTAATCTCGTCAAAACGACTGTAGATGAAATCCAAAATATTTACCGTATTATCCTGCATATCCTCCACTGTCCCCGGTGCTAAAAAGTCTATTTTTTGTACGTAACGCTCTGTTTGAGTGTTGTAAATCTGCAAAATATCCTGTGCCGTTTCGTCAACCAAAGCTTCAAACAGGGCTTGTTTATTTTTGAAGTAATTATAAAGCGCGCCTGTAGTGACCTTTGCATTTTTAGCAATGTCTCTCAAATTCGCATCAGCAAAACCCTTAATAAGAAATTCAGCCTTAGCTTTTTTGATTATTCTCTTTTTTGTAAGGTCTGAACTGTAGCTCATGAATTCTCCTAACAGCGTTTACTTTAATAACAATGTTATCAAAATGTATTAACTATGTCAAGTGATTTTTTTGGTGAGTTTTAAATTTAGACTTGAAAAATACGGTGTGATAAAATATAATGTGGTAGTTGTTAGCGAATACTAACCTATGGGTGGTGAATATGAAAGATCTATCAAACAAGAGATTTTGGGATAAGATATCCCGTCTATACAGCAAGTTCATGAAAAATAATGATGAGGTATACACGAAAGTTTGTGAGGAAATTATACCCTACTTAAAAAAAGACATGAGAATTTTAGAGCTCGCATGCGGTACCGGTCAATTTACGCGAAGGCTTTCGGGCGAGGTTGGACAGTGGATTGCAACTGATTTTTCGCCCAAAATGGTGGAGAATGCAAAGGCAAAGTTGAGCGAACTATCTTCTACTTTTAAAGTTGAAGATGCAACGAATTTAACATTTGAACATGAAGTTTTTGACGTAGTGCTCATCGCAAACGCACTGCACGTAATGCCGAATCCAAAAAAGGCACTGGAAGAGATCTCTAGAGTGTTAAAGACGGGAGGTCTTATCATCGCTCCAACTTTTGTCTATGACGAAAATGTGCCCAAATTTAGATTGTGGATGCTTGAACGTTTGGGATTTCGCACATATAACAAGTGGACAAGCGATAATTTGTCTAAATTCGTTGCAGACAGCGGCTTTGATATTGTCTTAAATAGTGTGAAAAAGGCTAAACCTCTTTCCGAGTGTCTGATAATCGGCAGTGCGAGAAGCTAATATGAAAAGCAATAAAATGTTATTATCGCCCGAGGAGTTGTACGGACACGGAACAATAAAAGAGAACGAAACAGACACGTACACTGTCTTTAAGGCACAGACGAGCCACGGAACTGCAATTGCGACATATTATTCGGTTATGCCCGGCATCGAAATATATTATAACGACATTAACATGGAAGAGGGCGCAGATTACGGTGGCTTTACCGTGGCCAACAAAAATCTGTTAGTAATAAATCACTGCCAATCCGGAAGATTTGAGTGCGAATTTAAAAAAGGTGTGCTCACATACTTAGGAGCGGGAGATTTGGCAATTAACACTTTTTCCTACTATGATTCAAGGGCAAAATATCCCATGATTAGATATACCGGGGTTTCACTTCTGGTCGATATGGATGTAGCCACGGAGGTACTGGTTAAAATCGGAGAACTTACCGGCGCAAAGCCTGTAGATCTTTTTGCATTACAAAAGCGGCTATGCCCCGGAAGTTCTTGCTTTATTGTAAGGAGTAATACGGTATTATCCCATATTTTTGAAGAACTTTATTCTGCAAATGATACTACAAAACAGCGCTACCTTTCAATAAAAATCTTAGAACTTCTGTTATTTTTAGATAGTGTTAAACCTGAAAAGGAAAATAGACTTTATTTTAGAAAAACTCAAATCGACACTATTAAGTCAATAGAAAAATATGTAACGGAGGATTTGAGACGAAGCGTTACCTTAGTTGAACTTTCAGAAAAATTCTGCGTTCCCCTAACAACTATGAAGATATGCTTTAAAGAGGTCTACGGAATTTCTATTTATAAGTATATAAAGGAGTACCGAATTAAAATTGCCGCCGAGATGCTTCGCGAAACAAGCAAAAGCATAGGTGATATTTCCTATGAAACCGGCTACGAAAGCCCAAGTAAATTTTCCGCCGCATTTCGCTCGATTATGGAGGTTACGCCGACTGAGTACCGAAAATCCATCTGTCCAAATGGATTAAATGTCGACTTTTTGGGCTAAAATTTCTGCATAGCATGTGATATACTCTTTTGGTTAGCAATCGCTAACTTCAAAGGAGGATATGTGCTATGGTTATTTCGTTTTTAAAAAAGTTTATAACACTCGTACTTATACTTTTCGGAGTTTCGATTTTAGCATTCATCTTCACAAACCTATCCCCCGAAGACCCTGCGGTTGCGCTGGCAAGGCTGCAAACTCCAACCCCCACACCCGAGCTTATAGAGACTATCAGAGTTGACTTTGGGCTTGATAAACCTATTATAGCTCAGTATTTTTCTTGGCTGGGCGACCTTTTTAGCGGTGATTTAGGCATTTCATATATGAACAGAGTTCCGGTGGCGCAAAACATGGCAGAGCTACTCCCCACCACATTGATACTATCGGCACTTACAATAATTTTAACAGCAATACTGACAATCATATTATCAATACTTTGCGCAAGATATAAAGACGGCGTGTTTGACCACATAATGAGATGGGCAACAATAGTGGGCATCTGCGTACCCGTGTTTTGGCTTGGTTATTTGCTCCTTTTGGCATTTTCCGTAAATATCCCAATTTTTAAAATCGCCTCCGAAGATGGAATAAAAGGGTACATTTTGCCTGTTATTACCCTCACACTTCCTGCGGTAAGTGCGGGAATTAGGCTATTTAGAACCCAACTCATAAAGGAAATGAGCAGTGATTACGTGACTTACATGCGTTCGTGTGGGTTTTCGCCTGGGTATATCTTAAGAAAAAACGCTCTGAGAAACGCTTTGCCGCCGCTGGTATCCTGGCTTTGCGCATATGTTGGCTATATTGTTGCAGGGACTGCCGTAGTGGAAACGGTGTTTTCTATGGATGGAATAGGTGCACACATTGTAGAGGCTGTTATAGCAAGGGATACCCCTACCATTGCTGCTGTAGTGCTAATTATGGCGTTCATATTTGTTTTCTTCAATTACCTCGGTGACTTTATCAATTCAAAAGTTTGCCCAAGAACCGTGAGGGCCTTATCATGATAATCAAAATTTTAGGTAAGCCCTCTTGCGTGATAGGGCTGTTGATAATATTGGTAATGGTGACAGTGGCACTGTTCGCCCCTTTAATTGCCCCAAATGACCCTAATGAGCTAAACCCACTTGAAAAACATGCACAAGCATCCGCGAAATATCCTTTGGGAACGGATCAACTTGGCAGGTGTGAGTTTTCAAGGCTTATTTACGGTGCAAGCTATTCCCTTGGCATTTCACTGCCGGCGCTTGGAATCATCTCAGTGATTGCACTAATACTAGGAGGGTTTTGCTCGTACAAAACCGGAATATTTGACAAGGTTGTGATGGCGGTTTGCAATGTCTTAATGGCGTTTCCAGCATTTATGATTGCAATTGCGCTTATCGGGTCGCTGGGAAATGACATTGGATTTTTGATTCTTTCTGTAGCAATATCCATGTTGGCATGGTTTGTAAAAATGGCTCGCTCCTACTGTATGCTTGAGGCAAATAAGGACTATATAACAGGAGCAAAAATTTCAGGAGCTTCAGAATTTTCCATAGTTTTTAGGCACATAATCCCAAACGCACTACCTACATTTTTCGTATACGCTTTAAACGGCGTAGCAATGATGATTCTTATGATATCCGGTTTTTCATTTCTAGGCTTGGGATTGCCTCCGGGTACACCCGAATGGGGTGCGATGTTAAACGATGCACAGGTAGCAATATACTCAAACCCCATGTTAATAATATACCCGGGGATTTTTGTACTGGTTACTGCAGGAGGCTTTACACTATTTGCCGAGTCTCTTCGGGATATCATTGCAGCGGAGGATAAGACAGTATGAGTAAACTATTGGTCGCAAAAGACGTTTCAATATCAATTAAAAAACCGTATCAACCCATAGTAAAAAGCGCAAGTTTTAGTGTAAACGTGGGAGAAATAACCGTGCTCTTA
>CAYJIQ010000058.1:0-996 GCA_964370275.1 uncultured Christensenellaceae bacterium | reverse complement strand
TGTTTGAAAATTCTAAAACGAGAAGAGCTGGCTCTCTCATTACGCAAAACCCCCAATCTTCATTTGATCCGTCCGTGAAGATGGGAAAACAGATTATTCGTGGATTGTGCATTTTAGACAAGCTCTCTAAAGACGAGGCCACAAAACGAGCTATTCAAGAGCTTAATAGACTAAACCTCCCGAACCACAAACAAATTTGGGACTCATACCCGGATGAACTAAGTGGGGGTATGTTACAAAGAATTATGATCGCTCTTGCACTTCTCGGCAAGGCAGAGCTTATAATAGCGGACGAACCCACCACTGCAATTGACGTTGTGAACAGAACTCAGGTCTTGGCCGAATTTTTAAAGCTGAAGGCCATGGGTCTCGGTGTTCTGTTTATTACGCACGACATCGTTGTTGCAAAAAAGGTAGCGAATAGAGTCGTCGTAATGCACGAGGGCAGAATTGTTGAGGAAGGAATTGCAGACGAGATGCTGGGAAAACCTGCGCATGAATATACCAAGAAACTCGTTGCGGGTTCAATCTTAAAACGGGAGGAAAGACGTGATTAAATTTATTAACATATCAAAAAAATTTATCGCTAAACACGGCACTGTACATGCTGTTAATTCTGTTAACTTTGAGATTTCAGAGGGCAAAAAATACGCAGTTGTCGGAGAAAGCGGAAGCGGTAAATCAACGATTTGCAAAATCATGTGCGGACTAATGCCACCGGATACAGGCGAAGTTGTTTTTCTTGGTCAAGACATTTATAAACTAAAAGATACCAGGAAACTTTATAAAGACTTGCAACTCGTCATGCAAAACGCTTCCGCATCGTTAGACCCCACTATGAAAGTCTCTGACATAATCGCGGAACCGCTAAAAAACCTGACAACTTTTAACAAATCCGAGATAGAAGGCAGGGTTTGTAAACTCATGGAGCAGATGCAACTCCCCTTAGAGTTTCTGGGACGCAAACCAAGGGAACTTTCCGGTGGTCAACTAAAG
>CAYJIQ010000057.1:0-9566 GCA_964370275.1 uncultured Christensenellaceae bacterium | reverse complement strand
AAAAGTTCGGGCTACAGAATCGGACCGTTTGAGGTTGAAAGTTCGCTCATGGAACATCCTGCGGTACTCGAAACGGCAGTTATCGGCGTTCCCGATCCCGTAAGAGGCCATCTCGTAAAAGCGTTTATCGTGCTCACTAAGGGTTACGAACCGAGTGACGAGCTGATAAAGGAGCTTCAAAACCACGTCAAAACGACGACCGCTCCGTACAAATATCCCCGTGCAATCGAGTTTATCGACGCACTTCCTAAAACGGTTTCGGGCAAGATAAAGCGTGTCGACCTTAGGGCGAAGAACAACCGTTGACCCTATACTAACATCCATTAGACCGACGCATAGTGGAATTTGCGTCGGTTTTCAATAATAAAGGAGTACACATGGGTAAATTAAAAGGATTTGTAGTGAGGCGAATTTTTGGCGTCATGGGAGCGGCAATCACCGTACTTGGCAAAAAGGACGGAGTTGTAAAGGAGCTCACCGAGTACTACAAAGAAGGCGAGGTCATCAGGATGTGTACAATGCAAAAAAACGCCTGCCTGGATCTCATTTGCAAAGACGGGAGAATGCGTGTCGCGAAACCTTGGATGGCTAAAAAGACGGCGCTCAAAATCGAGTTTAAGAACATGCAGACACTCTTTGAGATTTGCATGGCAAAAAAGAGCTTGCACGAAGCTTTTTGTGAGCATAGGATGACGATGAGCGGAGACATATCCGGTGCGATGAGCGTAATGCGAGCGGTTTACTTTGTCGAGGCGACGCTTTTTCCGTGGTTCATGGCAAAAAAAGTCCTTAAAAGACGCATAAAGGGAGCAGCAAAAATCCCGACGTATTGCAAACTGATTTTCGTTAGAAAAGTAAAGGAAGTGTGATTATGAAATACTATGAATTTTATGCGCCTGTAAAGGTAATGGCGGGGGAAAATGCGATAGACGACATCCCTTTTGAAGTCGTAAACCACGGTTGTAAAAAACCGTTTATCATGACAAGCGAGATGCTCACACAGACGGGACATCTTAATATTTTACAGACGGCTTTTGAGGGCAGCGAAGCGGACAGTTCAAACGTCTACACAGACATTCCCGTCGATTCGAGCACCGATTCCGTCACAAAAGCGGCGGCCGCATACAAAAAACTTGGTTGCGACTGCATAATTGCACTCGGCGGAGGCAGCGTTATAGATACGTCCAAAGGGCTTACGATGGTGCTCGCGCATGAGGGAGAGGATATCTTGGAGCTTAAGGGAAGCGAGATAATGAAAAAGTCTGACAGACCGCTGTTTATCGTCATCCCTACAACCTCGGGAACAGGTTCGGAAACGACAAACGTCGCCGTTATAAAAGACCCAAAGGCAGGACAGAAGCTTGAATTTCTTTCGCCTTATCTTCTGCCCGATGTGGCGGTTCTCGACGTGCGCATGACGGCGACGATGCCCGCATTTTTGACGGCTTCCACCGGTGCGGACGCAATGGTTCACGCTGTCGAGGCATTTTCCTGTTTGCAGGCAAACCCGATAAGCGACGGATTTGCAATCTCGGCTCTCAGGCTGATTACGCAAAACCTCGAAAAGGCGAGCACCAATCCCGACAACGAGAGCAGGCTCGCGATGGCACAGGCGGCGTTTATAGCGGGTGTTGCGTTTTCAAACTCGATGGTCGGAGGCGTTCACGCAATCGGTCACTGTGTCGGTGCAGTGAGCGGAGTTCCCCACGGAGACGCTATGGCGATTTTGCTTCCTCACTTGATGCAGTACAACATGGACGTTTGCGCGGACAAGTATGCGCAGATTTTTCCGATGTTCGCTTCGCCCGAGGAAGTTCACAGCGTTGCTCCAAAGGATTGGGCGCAGGCTTGTTACGATAAGATTTCCGCCATGTTCAACAGGCTGGCGACTGCGGCAAAATTGCCCAGGAAATTAAGCGAGCGAGGAGTTACGCAAGATCAGTTTGAGGCAATAGCAAAGAAGTCGATCGGAGACGGGGCGATTATTATGAATCCTAAGGAAATCGACTATGACGATGTTATGTATATCTTGAAGCAGGCATTTTAGCCGCCGAGACGGCAAAACTTTCGGCAACGACGAAACTATCGGCAAACAATAACCCCTACAAAACGGAGTTTTGTCAGCAGGGTTCTTAGGGACGGTTCGTCCCTAAGCGGGTTTGGGCAGAGCCCAAGGTCTTAAAGTGAGGAAAATTATTATGGGAAAAATATTACAGGTTAATCTTACAACGAGGGAATACGGCGAATATACATTTCCCAAGAAATACAGGCAGGAATATTTGGGAGCGAAGGGAATGGCGGCGAGGATAATATACGACCTGTGTCCACCGATGACGCAGCCCTTTTCCCGGGAAAACATCCTCGTCGTATCGACAGGTCCGCTGACAGGAACGGGAGTTCCGAGCTCGTCTCGCTTTAACATCTCGACGATTTCACCGCTCACCGGCCTGTACACTTCCTCAAACTGTGGCGGCCCGCTTGGACTAAACTTGCGAAAATGCGGCGTTGATGCGCTCATCATTACAGGAGAGTCCCAAACGCCCGTGTACATCGACGTATCGGAGGAAGGTCTTGAGGTCAAGGACGCTACGCACCTTTGGGGGCTTTCGACAGAAAAAACGTCGGAAGCACTTAAAAAGCCGAGCGCAGTAATCGGCGTTGCTGGAGAAAACTTAGTCCACTATGCGTGCGTTATTAGCGCAGACCGAGCTGCGGGAAGAGGCGGAACGGGCGCAATCTTCGGGTATAAAAAACTAAAGGGAATCTGCGCAAAGGGCAACGCAAAAATCGACATTGCCCACCCCGAAAAGTTTAAAAAATATAACCAAAGATGGATAAAAAGGTTGAAAAACCACGTAATGACGGGAGACAAGTGCGGCGAACTGGGCACAGCAATGCTCGTAAAACCGCTGCAAAAACACGGCCAGCTTGCTACGAAAAACTTTGACGCAGGCAGATACGACGAATGGGAGAAACTTTCGGGCGAGACGCTCAAAAAGGATTTTCTGGTAAAAAACAAAGGGTGCATAACCTGCCCGATTAGATGCGCTCGTGTCGTTAAAATCGGCGAAAAGCAAGTAAAAGGTCCCGAACTCGAGACAATTGCGCTTTGGGGTTCAAACATGCTTAACAGCGACATGCAAAAAATCATCGAGCTTAACTACCTCATGGACGAACTCGGAATGGACACGATGTCCGCCGCAGGAAGTGTCGCCTTTGCTATGGAGCTTAAAGAAAAGGGCATTGCAGACTTCGGCGTTGAATTTGGAAAAATGGACAACATGGAACAGGTTCTCGAAGACATTGCGCACAGAAGAGGCATTATGAGCGACCTTGCCGACGGTTCTAGGCAGATGAGCAAAAAATACGGCGGAACAGCATTTGCTATGCACGTCAAGGGGATGGAGCTTGCCGCATATGAACCGCGCGGGGCATACGGCCAGGGTCTTAGTTATGCGACGGCAAACAGAGGCGGATGTCACCTAAACGGCGGCTACCAAGTGCTCCTCGAAGGTTTCGGTGCCGTGATGAAAACAAATTCGACAAGATCAAAGGCGCCACTCGCCATAATGTTCCAAGACCTGATGGAAGCGGTTTCGGCAATGGGTTGCTGTCTGTTTACGACATACGCCGTGCTTCCGTCATTTATGTACAAAGGAAAATTCGGCGCAAAATCAGCTTCGGTGGTGCTCGGGCTAAGCGCACCCTTTGTCGGCTTTGCGGTAAAAAACCCCGCTTTGCTGAAAGTGAACATGATAAGAATCCCCTATTCTAAAGCGTTTTATTTTGTAACGGGACACAAGATGAACCTCGGAAAGATGCTCGAAGCTGGCCAGAGATGCTACAACCTCGAACGTGAAATTAACTTTAAACAGGGGCTGCATCACCACGAAGACGACCTCCCTTTGCGCCTGAAAACGCCGAGAAAAGAGGACGGACACGCAGTTCCTGTCTCAAAAATGCTAGTAAAATACTACAAAATTCGTGGCTGGGACAAAAGCGGACGGCTGGTGCATAAAAGACGAGTGAAGCTATTTGATTCCTAATTTGGGTCTAACTTCAACGCATCGTTCATATTAATTACCGAACTGATTTTTTAAAAGGTTAGGTGTTATTATGGACGATAAATTTGTTTCACAGGCGAGAGTACAGCGCAAGAAGATCGACCCACCCGAAGAATCTAAGTTTTTGAGTTTGAAAAATGACTTCTTCTCCAAACGCAAGTTTGTAAACAGCATGATAGCCTGCGCGATAATCGCGCTAGGTGTTTTTGGCTTGAACGCAATCGATACCCAGTTTACCAACGACGTGACAGATGGTTTGAGGGATGCGCTGAACAGCGAGATGATCAACGACGAAGATTTGGGCAAACTCCGACTTGTGGACGCAGACTACGAAACCGAGGCAACGCAGGCGAGTGCCGACGAAGTTATAATTCCGCTCGAGGGAGAAATCCTCTCGACCTTTGCGACGACGGGCAAGGAGGTGGTTATAAAATCGACCGAGCGGGAGGTTGTTCGCGCTGTATTTGAAGGTAAAATCGTAAAGACGACGAGCGACAGCATGGTTGTTGAAAACGAAAACGGAACACAGACGACTTACGAAGGCGTTTTACCGGCGATGAAAGCGGGAGACAACGTGATTAAGGGCACGACACTCGGGCAATTGCAAAGCGACACGCTCACCCTCACAACCGTCGGTTCTACCGGTTACACAGATTCGCTTCAAGAGGAAATTTCATGAATTTAAAGCTCTTTGGTGGGCGAATTTTGATTAATGTGCTGTTTATCCCTATTGGAATTTTCATGTGTTATCTCATGGGATTTGCGGGATTCAGCGCATTTTTAATGACGCTTTTTGCTCACGAGTGTGCACATGCAATCGCCGCAAGGGCGGTCGGTTTGCGCGTTTCACAGATGGAAGTGCTTCCCTTCGGTTGTGCGGCAAAGATAGAGAGTTTTGGGTTTTTAAGCGGAGGAAAGGAAATAGCCGTCGCCGTTGCGGGACCGTTCATCAACATAATCATAGCCGCCGCAATTTGGGTTTATACGGACGGAAAGCCGACGGGGGATTTTACGCTTGCGCTCTTGCAGTCAAACATCCTGCTTGCAACGATAAACCTTTTGCCCGCACTTCCGCTCGACGGCGGAAGAATTGTAAGCGTGATACTAAGTCTCGCCATGCGCCGCTCTTTTGCAATAAAAATCACGGGATTCCTGGGCATTATAACCTCGCTTGCAATGCTTGGCTTTGGAGGATATGTCGCTTATACGGGAAATTTTAACCTAACTCCGCTCATAATGGGGCTTTTTATGCTCATTTCCGCAATAAAGACACTCAAAAATTCAGCTTATTCCATGCTTAAAAGCGAGGCGGCCAAGCGCGACGAACTCGCAAGACATCCCGTCGACGTACACACCGTCGCCGCACACGAGCACCATTCTCTTGCCGACGTAGTAAGCAACTTTAATGCACGAAAATACAACATCGTCCACATTCTTGGCGAAGACATGCGGATAAAGCGCAGGATGGACGAAAGCGAAATTTTGGATAAGATGATAAGCCGAGGTTCAGACTCGAAACTATAAAATGTGCCAAAAAATGTCAACAAACTCTAAAACTGTTGACATTTTTTTATTTATATATATAATGTAGGAATGCACTGTATTTGATTAAAGTGCAAATTTTTTTGGTTTTCATGCAATAAAGCGCACACTTGGTGCGTTAATAGTATGAAAGGGCGAAAGGGGGCACGACAATGTTTGGTTTGACGTCAACCGAGCAGCTAAGCGCAGAACAGCTCGAAAGCTTAATTTCAAACGTGGGAAAGGGAGATAAGGATTCGTTATCTGAGATATACGGGCTCACAAACCGTGCAATATACGGATTTACTCTCTCGATAGTAAAAAATCTTCACGATGCTGAGGATATATTGCAGGAAGTGTATATAAAGGTGTGGAACAGTGCACCGGGATACAAATCTATGGCAAAACCCATGGCTTGGATGTTCACCATCGCCAGAAACCTATGCTTAACAAGGTTAAGACAAAAACCTACACACGACATAGCAGAGTATGATGCTTACGAAGATAATAGGCTAACGCAAGATGATAAAATGCTCGTACAGGCACTACTCGCAAAGTTGAGTGTAGAGGAAAGACAGATAGTAATGCTTCATTCAATGTCAGGTCTTAAACACCGTGAAATAGCAGAGGTTATGGGGATAAACGCTTCAACAGTTCTTTCAAAATATTCAAGAGCTATAAAAAAATTACGAAAAATTTTAGAGGAGGATATGACATGAGGGACCATGAGCTTGAAAATAGAATCGAGCAGAGCTTCTCTGCTATAACGCCCAATGTCCTCCAAAACATCTTAGACAGATGCGAAGAGCAGAAAGGCGAGGTAATAAAAATGGATACAACTAAGAAAAAAAGCGGAGCAACAAAGTGGATCATCTCGGCAGTGGCAGCTTGTCTCGTTGTTACGGGTACAATATTCGGAATCACGGCATTTTCAAACCAAGGAGGCGACATTGCTAACATAGTAATGCTCGACGTAAACCCGGGGATTGCGTATGCGGTAGATGCAAACGGCAAAGTGCTTGAAGCACAGGCAATGAACGACGACGGAGAGGCTGTTCTGGCCGCCGGTGATCTCGCAAACAAAAGCATCGAAGAAGCAGTTGATGCTTCTGTAACCGCGATGGTAGATCAGCAGTTCATCACACAAGAATCTAACTCAATGCTTGTAAGCGTCGAAGGTGATGACGAACAGAAGGCGCAGGAGCTTCAAAAGACGGTTGTAGACACTGCAAACCAGGCACTTAGCGACAGTTCTCTTGAAGGTTCGATAATCGCTCAGACTCTTACTCCCGATGCAGAAAACGCATTGCGTGCTGCAGAGTATGGAGTTTCTACCGGAAGGCTTGCACTTGCTGAACAGATCGCTGTTGCAAAGCCCGGATACTCGGTAGAAATGCTTGTACAGCTCGACGTTCATGACCTTGACCTTATCGCACAGGCCGCTGCATTGCCTTCTGTTGACATGACAGGAACAGCTTCGACAACGCAGTACATAGACGCACAGGCAGCAATTGACATAGCTCTTGCAGATGCAGGCTTCACACAAGACGCAGTTACAAACTTATCAGTTGAGTACGGAGCGGAAAACGGAGTCGTTGTACATGAAGTAGAGTTCACGAACAACAGTGTGGAATTTGACTACGACATAGACGCAATAACGGGCGACATCGTTAAAGTGGACATGGAAGCAGAGGACGACCCGACAAGCACTACACCTACAGGCGACATTATCTCTAAAGACGAAGCAACAACAATCGCAAAGAACCATGCAGGTGTAACCACAGTTACTAACTTAGAAGTTGAATACGACGAAAGCGACGTAAAATATGACGTTGACTTTGACGTTGGCACAGTGGAATACGACTACGAGATACACGCTGTAACAGGCGATATCATCAAGGCTGAAAAAGACGAAGACGGTTCTTCCTCCTCTACAACACCGGGAAACCTGATCTCTGAGACTGAAGCAGCAAACATAGCAAAGAACCATGCAGGCGTAAGCAGTGTTACTAACCTAAAGGTTGAGCTCGACGACGACGACACAAAATACGATGTTGACTTCAGATCGGGCAACGTTGAGTACGAATATGAAATAAACTCGACAACAGGCGCAGTTATCAAGGCTGAAAAGGATATCGACGACGATGATGACGATGATGACGATGATGACGATAAGCCCTCAACATCACCTTCAACTAACTACATCTCGAGCAGCGAGGCTTCAAGTGCGGCAAAAGCACACGCAGGTGTTTCAAGCGTTACTAACCTAAAAGTTAGCCTCGACGATGACGACGCTAAGTACGATGTTGAATTCAGATCGGGTAACGTTGAGTACGACTACGAAATAAACGCTGTAACAGGCACAGTTATCAAGGCTGAAAAAGATGTCGACGACGTTGACGATAAAGACGACGACAAAGATGATATCGACGACGACAAGGACGATATCGACGATAAAGACGACGATGACGATGATGACAGAGATGATGATGACGACAATGACGACGACGATGACGACGATGATGACGATGATGACGACGATGATGACAACGACTAATTAATCTTAAATGAACGATAAGAGGGGGAGCAATCCTCCTCTTTTCATATGTTTTAGATATCCCCACATTGCTCAGATATCGTTTAAAGTTCAGGTTATCATATGCGCATTGTTGACAAAGGTGTGTTTTTGCTTTATCATAGTGTTGAAGTGGCAGGATTGCCACATATGTAATTATAATTATGGAGGAAATAAAAAATGCAATTTGAAAAAATCAGAGAAATCGTAGCAGAAAAAATGGACATCGAGCCTGCGGAAATCACACTTGACTCATCCTTTGAAAGTATGCAGATAGATTCACTGGACATGGTTGAAATTATCATGGATATTGAAGAGGAATTCAACCTCTCTATCGACAACGTTGAAGGACTAAAAACAGTTGGTGATCTCGTAGATTACATCGAAAAGAACTAATGTAAATTGCGCCGGCGTGCTATGTCGGCGCAGTTTTAAACTATTACAAAAAGGGGGAATTTAATGCTTAGAAAACTATTTAAAGTTTTATTTGTATTTGCCGGATTTGCAGTGGGCGCAGGAATCGTCGCCCTCGTAGTGGAGCTCCTTGGAAGTTTAGCTCAAAGGGATTTTTACGTATCTCTTGATTATTGGACGTGGGCAGCTATTTATGTTCTTGCTTCTATCATTTTTGGAATTATTTTTTATTTTTTAAGCGGCAAACTTATAGCGACTTCGGAAAACTTTTCAAGGGATCTCGAAAAGGATGTTTCATCCTCATCTGCGGGGACTTTCGCCGCAGGGGCGATTGGGTTGCTGTTTGGGCTTGTGCTCGCGTATCTTATAACAGCGCTGATAAACAACCTCGGATCTTCGGGAATAACTTTAGGAATCGGAATTATTATATACATACTTCTCGCCATTGTGTGCATGAGAATCGGCGTTAAGGTGCTTACAAAGTTTAAAGTATTTAGCGACAAGAAATACCTCGTCTCGCAGGATGCACAGGGCATTCCCAAAATCCTTGACACCAGCGTCATCATAGACGGCAGGATTTTTTATATCTGCAAGACAGGGGTTATTGAAGGAAAGCTGATAATCCCAGAGTTTGTTCTTGACGAACTGCGTCACATCGCAGATAGTTCGGACTCTCTTCGCAGGAGCAAGGGAAGAAACGGCATGGACTTGCTCGCCAAAATCCAAAACGAACTGGACATTCCCGTTGAAATTTCACGTCAGGACTACGACGACATCGCCGAGGTCGACGCAAAACTCCTGCGTATGGCGACGGAAATCGGCGCAAAGGTCATTACAAACGACTTTAACCTGATAAAGGTTGCCACAGTACAGCGTGTTCCGATACTAAACATCAACGAGCTTTCAAACGCCGTTAAACCGGTTATGTTGCCGGGAGAGGACATGCACACGACGATTATCAAAGAGGGCAAGGAACCCGGACAGGGCATAGC